>CAIUKX010000088.1 GCA_903899795.1 uncultured Flavobacteriales bacterium | reverse complement strand
CTTTGAAGGACATGGAGACAGAACTTCGGATGCACCGTTTTCAATGGAGTTATTCGCTCAAAATCTCTCCGATTATGTAACTGACAACAAGCTGAAAAACATATAGGTTTTCGGCTACAGCATGGGAGGGTATGTTGCTTTAAAATATGCACAAAATAATCCGACAACTTTTTCTAAAATCATTACTTACGGAACAAAGTTTGACTGGACTCCAGAAAGTGCTTTGAAGGAAACCGGTAAATTAATTCCTGAAAAAGTGGAAGAGAAAGTCCCTCAATTTGCAGCTTTTCTGGCTAAAATTCATTCATCCAACGACTGGAAAAACGTGATGCTTAAAACGGCTTCGATGATGATCGAATTGGGAAACACATCTGCGCTGACTCTAACGGACTTAAAATCCATAGCAACTCCTGTTGTTATTGGCATTGGAACGAATGATTTTATGGTCAGTGTTTCAGAATCTGAATTCGCTGCTTCACATATACCAAACGCTGAATTGATTCAATTGGAAGGATTTGTTCATCCACTGGAACAAAATAATCCGACAGAGTTAGTAAAGCAATTGATTGTTCAGCAAAGACACTATTCTTAATTTCTTGTTAAAGTTTCTGTTTTCACTTCTAACAGCAATTTTATTGGCTTTTTTTAACAACAGTGGAACAATATTTTTGGTTCTTTTACGCTAGTAAGTAGTACGCACAACAAATGAAATTGTCATGTTTGAATTAAGTAAAAAAATATTGGAAAAAGTAAGTTTCGACAAAACACTTTTCAGCAAAGAATTAAAAAAATCCATCAAATGGATTACTCCGAATGAAAAAACATTATTGCAGGTTTGGTGCCTGGCAACTTTCGGACAACAATACAAAAACGAAATTATTGAAGTGTTTCAAAACACATTCTAAATGTTTCACAACTCAAAAATCATTTTGCGAAGCTCGTTCCTTTTTTCTTGAAGTTCGAGCATCGCTTTTTTGTCGTTAATCATCATAAAGATATATTTCCATTTGTAGGAAATATGGCTTAAATAACGATTAAAAGAATAAGCAAACAAACCACTTAAAGGCATTGAAATAAAATAGATAATTTTTCCGGTGTAGCCAATTTCTATAAAGTGAGTTCCAATAAGTAAGAACGTTGTGTAAAAAATCGGATAGAAAAACAATCCCAAAAGAACTGATATCGGTGCAAAATATTCAATGTCCTTTGTGATTTTCGGAACCAAGTAATCTGTTAATTTAAATTGAATGAAATTGTGAATCATTCCGTAAATAAAAATTGGCAAACCGATAATCAGGAAAAAAATGGAAAAGGCTATTTGGCGGAAAAACATCAAGGATCGAAATTTTCTATCCAAAAAATCAGCCCGAACATCCATTTTTCGTAAACGCCATTGTATGTTTTGAATTAACAATTGAATTTCTGCCAGTTTCCATGGCTGTGTCACTTGAATTTCCTCAACTTTATCTCTTATTTCTTTCAAAAAATGTATTTCGCCCATCACTCCTTTTGCTTCCGCTCGGAGGTATTTTGAGGAAAGTAATTCGGTCAATTCATCCACCATAGTTTCCTGCTCCTTTGTTTGTGAATTAACCAGAACGTGTTCTAAATTGATCCTGAATTTTTCTGTTAAACGCTTAGCAGCTTTTCCGGCGTCGACCTTGTATTGCTCCAGATACTCAACAACCGGCAACTGCTGACCTACATTAATCAATACTGAACTTCTGAATTTCTCTGCTTTTGAATAATTCAATCCCAAAGGCACAACGCGCAGATTTAAGGTTCCGCCGTTTCTTTTTTCGACTTCCAAGGCAATTTTTGCTGTACCGGATTTCAATTCACGTAAATGCCGCTCCAAAAAACTGGTTCCTTCGGGAAAAATGACCAATGTCTTCCCTTCTTCCAAAACGTTGTAACAAGCTTCAAAAGAACTTTGGTTGGAAACTCCTTTCGTTGTTCCTTCTCCCATTCGATTAATCGGAATCATATTTAGATTCCTCAATAACCACAATTTAAATTTTGAATTAAATAGTGTGCCCTTTGCCATGTAGTGAATCGGCTGTTTACAAGCGTGGCCTATCATCATTGCATCCATCAAGGTATTCGGGTGATTAGCAATAATAATCATTGGGCCATCATGTGTCAATGATTTACGATTCAACACCTTTACCTCTTTGTAATAAAAGCGAATCCCTATTCCAACAAGTAATTTTAGAAATCGATATAGCATTAATTCTTCTTCTGTAGTTATTATAGATGCTTTGACTGAATCAAAAATAAGAATTATAAATCAGCTATTTCAATTCTTAATTTGTAATTTTGAAACATTGTAACTTGATGTATAAAACGTAGGGCTTGTTTAACCATATAAGCCATATAAGGTATACTGATTTGGGTAATATTGAGAAGAAGACGAAACATATAAACCATATTAGATTAGATTTTTTAAAATTTTTGTTTCAAATGAACTTTTTAATTAAATTAAGGTGATTAATCATCTTCAAAATAATAAAATGAATCATACAAAAGAAAGCTTAAAAGATCTGATTTACAAAGTAAATGGTGCTGCAATCGAAGTTCACAAACAATTAGGTGCAGGTTTATTAGAAAGTGTATACCACAAATGCTTAAGATACGAATTAAGAAGCAGGGGAATTAATTGTAAGTCAGAATGGGTAGTTCCATTAAAATATAAAGAAGTACATCTAGATACTGAACTAAGAGTTGATTTAATTGTGGAAGATTCATTAGTTGTTGAATTAAAAGCTGTAGAAAAAGTTCATCCTGTTCATGAAGCACAAATTTTGACTTATATGAAACTGCTTAATATTCCAATTGGCTTAATGCTCAATTTCAATTGTAGTAATCTATTCAAAGAAGGCCAAAAAACATTCGTAAACGATTTATATAGAACATTAAAATAATAAACTTATATGCCTTATATGGTAGATGATTTTATTACAGTAATTTTGAAACAAGTTTTATCCAATGTATACTTTTCCAATAGCATATCTCAACACAAACAACGGAAGCGGCTTACTTGCATTTGGAGAAGGAAATACATTCATTTCCAATACAGATAACTCATTAAAGGATTTACAAGCTTTTCTCGATAAGAGTAAAGGTCTATACATCTTCGGATTTGTGTCATACGACCTCAAAAATCAAATCGAAAAATTGCAGTCCAACAATCCGGATGGATTATCGTTTCCGGATGTTTGCTTTTGGGTTCCAAAGTATGTTGTTGAACTGAAAAATGAAGATTTCAAATTTGTTCAGGGTGAAAAATGTACAGAAAGTTTTGAATTCCTGAATTACTTTCTGGAAGAGGAAACGGATCAAAATTTTCATACCAATCATTTCGAATTCAAACCAAGAATAGATAAAGAAACTTACCTGAAACAAGTTGCTAAACTGAAAAATCATATTCAACTCGGAAACATTTACGAGGTCAATTTTTGTCAGGAATACTATGCCGAGAATGTCGAACTGGATTATGCCTTGGACGCTTATTTTAAATTGAATTCGATTACAAAAGCACCTTTCTCAACTTTCTTTCAAATGAATGAGTTCACAGCTCTTTGCGGAAGTCCTGAACGTTTTTTGAAAAAGACAGGTTCAAAATTGATTTCTGAACCGATCAAAGGAACTTCAAAACGTGGAAAAACAAAAGAAGAAGACGCACTTCTCAAACAAAAATTGTACGAAAACCCAAAGGAACGCGCTGAAAATATCATGATCGTTGACTTGGTTCGAAATGATTTGTCCAAAATTGCAAAAAGTGACAGTGTACATGTCGATGAATTATGTGGAATCTATAGTTTTGAAACGGTACATCAAATGATTTCAACGATTTCTTGTGAAGTGGACGAAACAATTCGATTTACAGAAATACTGAAAGCGACCTTCCCTATGGCATCCATGACGGGGGTTCCGAAAATTCGCGCCATGGAACTGATTGATGAACACGAAAACTTCAAACGAGGTTTATATTCAGGAACCATCGGTTACATCAAACCAAACGGTGATTTTGATTTCAATGTTGTGATTCGTTCATTGCTTTACAACCGTGAAAAAAAATATTTATCTTGCTCAGTTGGCAGTGCAATTACTGACCTATCTGTTGCTGAAGATGAATACGAAGAATGTCTGGTAAAAGTGAAACGAATCATGGACGGAATGAATGAGTAAACTCGATCAACATATCATTCAAAATTGGTCACTTCTATCTTCCAAAAAAATATTCCTTGGTTGCAGTGGTGGTGTTGATTCCATGACCTTACTTTCAATTTTACACAAAGCGAAATGGGATTTTGAAGTTCTGCATGTCAATTATCAATTACGGGGAAAGGATTCCGAAGCTGATCAGCAATTGGTGGAAGAAACGTGTAAAAAATTAGCCATTCCATGTCATGTCTACCGAATAGATCTTCAAGCACAACTTGACAAATCTGGAGGAAATTTACAGGAAAAGGCACGCATTGTTCGGTATGACTTTTTTGAATCCAAGAAACAACTTTCCGAAAATAATTACATTGTCTTGGCACAACACGAAGACGATCAAATCGAAACATTCTTCATGCATCTCGCCCGTAAATCAGGAATAATGGGAATGGCTTGTATGCCGACTGAACATCATCGGATTATTCGACCTTTACTTCCTTTTTCAAAAGAGGAAATCATTCACTATGCTCAGCAAAACAATGTGGAATGGAGGGAAGATTATTCGAACAAAACCAATAAATATGTCCGAAATATTCTTCGTAATATCATACTCCCTGATCTTCAGAATCAAATTCCAAGCTTAAAAAAAAGCATCTTGTTATTGATCGAAAAATTCCAGGAAACACAAAATGAACTTGAAAAAAAAATCACCCCGCTTATCAATGAAGTAAATGATCACCAGCAGATTTCTTTTGCTGTTTATGATGCTTTGAATGAAGTAGAAAAAATCGAATTATTCCGTCAACTGGGACAAAAAGCAGGATTAGCAGAAGAAGTTAATAAAATCCGATTTTCTCAAAAAGGAAAAAGGATTGCTTTTGAAACGGCTTCCCATTCACTATTTTATGGCATTCTAAGAGAAGATCTTTATTTTCAATTCCTCCGTTTGAAAAGTAATCCATCGGATATTCCAGAACTTACTATTGAAAAGGTATATCAACTTCCAGCAAAATACAGCAAAGACGTAATTTACCTCGATGCCTCAAAAATAAAAGGTAAATTAAAACTTCGAAAATGGCTCCCTGGCGATCGAATGAAACCTCTAGGAATGAAGGGGAGTAAATTGCTTTCCGATGTCATTAAAGATGCGAAAACACCTTCCAATCAAAAAGAAAACATACTGGTTTTGGTCGACGATGAAAAAATTCTTTGGTGTGTCGGAATCAGAATTAGTGGCGAAGCTGTTACAACTGAAGAATCTGAGGAAATTTGGAAAGTGAGCATTAACTAGTCTGACTTCGATACAAAAATTGATTTCGTTGCTCTGTACCAACTTTCCCCTGTTTGACTAGGACTTTTTCAATAAAACATTCAACATCAAAAATCTAACATTATTTACAAAGCAATTCCAAAATAGGTTCTCCAATCGTCGCATTTGGTTTTTGAAGATACAGAATATGTGTCAATGTTGCAGTGATATCGGTAATATTTACCCGTTTGAAGACTTCCTGATGTTTGATGTTCTTTCCATACCATAACAAGGGTACATGTGTATCGTAAGCAAATGCGGAACCATGACTGGTACCTTTACGAGCCGATTCTGAATCTTTACTTTTAGGAAGAAATCCGGGTTCGAGCATGTAAATGATATCACCGCTTCGTCCAGAAACAAAACCTTGACGAATCATATCTCTCCAACCGTTATCAGCCGGTGAGTTTTTCAATTGTTCAGTTGTAAACACCGATTTTACACCTTCCCACTTCGAAATTTCATTGGCAATAAACGTTTCCACCTCCACTCTATTGATTTTCATTAATTCAATCGTTTCAACATCCAAATAAATATTGTTGTTTTCTTCGGCTAAAATCAAATCAACATTAAATGTGTTTTTGACATCTTCTTCCAGTTTCAATAAATTCACATCTGTAAAAACATATCCACCCGGCAATTTATTATCGATCAAATATTGAGGAACCGGAACAACTGCATGATCAGCTGTTAAAAACAAGACAAATTGATCTTTTCCAACTTTTTCTTCCAATTGCTTTATCAATCGAGCAATTTCCAAATCCAGACGAATGTAAACATCTTCCAACTCTATCGATTGTGGACCAAAAGCATGTCCAACAATATCAGGTGTCGAATAACTGATACATAAAATATCGGTTTGGTGATCCTGTCCCAACATTTCATTAAGGATTGATTCAATTGCAAAATCAGTCAAATAAGTATTCGCAAAAGGTGTCGCTGTAAATAAATGATAATCGGCTTTGCCTTGACACATAGAATCCAAATAATACGGAAATGTAGGTGTCTTTTTATTTCTGAGAATTTGCTCATACGGAGAATTATCCGGACCACTTTCGGTATAGGTAGATTTATCCTTATACGTATCCCACTTTTGCTTCAAATACTGATCAGGATAATTTTTTCCATTGAATGTGTTTACCCAATGTGGTAATTCCTTTTTATAAAAACTACTCGTTACAAATTTTCCAATCGTATAATCAAACCAATACGATCCATTTGACATATGTCCACCCGGTAAAATGGCTCCTCTATCCTTGATTGAAGCAGAAATTACCTTTGCTGTGGGATAAGTTAACCTTAATTGATCAGTAATGGTATTGGCTTTCAAATAATAAGGAGAGCATTTTCCTTCATCAGAATTGGTACCAATACCCGTAACGGTAGAATCATCTACACAATTAACCGTTGTACCTGTATTTCTGTCGTACCAGTCGTTGGCTACAATCCCATGATTTGTGGGTGTTGTTCCTGTGTAAATCGATGCATGTCCAGGCCCCGTAAAAGTGGGTACATAATTGTATTGTGCATTTCTGCAGTTTGTCCCCTGGGTCATCAGTTTCTTGAATCCATCCTCCGAAAACTTGGCCTGATAACGGTATAGATACTCGTAACACATTTGATCTACAACAATTCCTACTACCAACTTTGGAGAATGAGGTTGTTGCGCTGAAACAAAAGTGGGTATTAAAAGTAAAGCAACAATCAGAATGCGAACAGTTGACATGTGTATTCAATTTAAAGTACAGATCAAAAGTAATCAAATGTGTTTCACACCCAACAAAAGTTTTTCGAAAAATAATGCTTCATAATTTCTTAATGTACCACTACCAATTTTACTGGTTTCACAACCATATTCGTCCCGGTCAAATGCACCGTGTAAATTCCTACAGGTAATTTTTCCACATCAATCGTTACTTTATTGGTTGGCTGTTGTATATCTTGATTTTGCACCAGTTTTCCGGTCTGATCATACAACTTAACAGAACCCTTGTTCAGTACTTTCGACAGGCTCACATAAGCGAAGGTACTCGCTGGATTTGGCATTGTTTTCATCTCCAATGTCAGCTCATCCAAACCAGCACCATTTGGCTGATTATACATCACCTGGAAATCGTCATAATAGAACCCGTCTTTTTGCAGACCTCCGTCAGACTGAAGATTGAAACGAACTTTAATAGTATGTCCCAGATAATCACTCAAATTAATTTCCTCTCTAACCCATGTAGATTGCGTCCCCTCATATAAGGGTTGATTCAAAGGTTGTACACCTCCAGCTGCTGGTCCACTTCCTGCAACTGTATAATGTCCGCATTGAGGAATCCAATTTGAACCACCATCTACAGAAACTTGGAACTGGCAAAAATCATAACTGGATTCTATATCCCATTTTGCATAGAAGGAAATCATCGCTGAAGTAGCATTTGTCAAATTTATCGGTTGAATTAACGAGGTCAACGTATTTGCGTACATCGAATAATTTCCGTTCGGACTGTCCGTAAATGAATTGGAAGGAGAATAATATTGAGTACTCGAAAGTCCCCATGAACCTGTCCATCCGGAATTAGTTGTTGCATTGTCCAATAGTTGTAAAGTGATACTTCCGAATGTTTTGGTAATCGTATCACGATCGATCCATAAACCATAATCGGTATTCAAAACATATTTAATCGGATCTCCAAATTGGATCGAAGGATTTAACACATAAGAAATGGCGCCGTTCTCCGTTTGCATAATTGCAATGTCATGAATAGAAGGTGTACCCACCGACTGAATTCCTATAAGGGGTTCAATAGACACGGTAACTGGTCCTGACTCTTGTCCCAATCGATACGCTGAATGATTGAAATCACCCGTCATTGTTTCAATTTGGGAAGGATCCAAATCTTTTACATCTAAATATTTGTGTGTCAAATGTGCCAACATTAAATCCGGATAAACCATATCCTGACACAGTGAATTAATATCTGATTCTGCTGGCCAGAATCCTTGAGCATCACTCCCGATTTCGGGAGTCATTGCAAAAATCTTAGGCTTATTGATCGTATCTTCTTTATACATGAAATCATCCGAATCTCCCGAAGCAGGATACATATCCGAACTTTTCATGTTCGCAAATCCATTGTATTGAACCATATTGGATGTAAACGCTGCCAAATAATCATTATCTACAGCAAATTCAGTCGTTGTTGTTCCAATCGGATACAAAATATCGTTAGCATAAGAGTGCGCATTGAAGGCAAACATAAAATCACGCTGCTCACAAAACCATTTCATTGCTTGTGTTTCCGGTTCTGAAAATGCTCCTGTTCCCGGATACGTATCGTCATCCAAATTAAAACTTACACCAGTTGTTCCCCAGCCATACGAATAATTTCTGTTGATATCTACTCCTATATTTGTTGTACCAACATTACGGCAATTTTTTCGATGCATTCCTCCACCCGTTGGATCCGTAGTGTGATTATAAATATAACCGTCTGGATTCACGCAAGGAACAAAATACAACTCCGTATTATTTACCAAAAATTGAATCTCTTCACTTGTTGCATAATGCTCTAATAAATACCACATGTAAAAAACCAATTCCGACATGGATATCGGCTCTCTGGCATGATGAACTCCGCTGTATAAAACCTCAGTTTCATTTGTTTCATCTGTATTCGCATTATCGGAGATACGCATCCAATAAATTGGTCTTCCCTGAAATGTTTGATAGTTACTGATTGTTGCTCTTGGTGAAATCAATGCTGGATACTTCGCAACCATTGAATCCAGTTGATCCAAAAATTCCTGATACGTATAATATCCCCCCATTGATCCATGTGTAAAATTGGACGGGACATTTGGCGTAAAAGTTGAACCACCTCCATTTCCTGAAGCACTACAAGTCGCATTTTTTTCAATAGGCTGAGCAGGTTTCAGGTTTTGATCTTTGTAATATTGTTTTACATCTTGAATCAAGATTTCATACTGAAAACCATTGTCTTTCATACGTGTAATTTCGGATTCCGAAAAATCACTTATAAAGAAAATATCTTTTTTGGAGACACCGTGATCGATAGTCACACCTAATTCTGATAATTGTTGAAGCCCTTTAGAATCTGTATAAATCTTTACACGAGAATAATTTTGTTGAGCAAAGTGGGAAAGGCACACAAACATGCCACATAGTGTAAGTAAGATTTGTTTCATCTGAATAATAGTTTAGCACAATCAATGTACAAATATTATCCGAAACAAAACCTAAGTTTTAGATGAAGTTACTATAATCCCTGATAAAAGGTAAATAAATCTCTATTGTTCTATCTTATAAGTAGAAAAACAATTACTCTCCGCTGTATTCACTCACGTTATTCTCTGTTTCCCAAAGTCGAACGGTAAGCTTGTATTTTTCATCCAATTTCACGCGGAGAATATTCCAGATTACGAGAGCAATATTTTCACAAGTAGGATTGATATTTTTAAATTCAGGACAATCTAAATTTAAATTAGCGTGATCAAATCGATCGGTAACTTCACCTCTAACCAACTCTTTTAATTTTTTCAAATCGATAACGTAGCCTGTCTCAGGATCGATTGGTCCTTCCACCCATGTTTCGAGCACATAATTATGCCCATGATAATTGGGATTACTACATTTTCCGAAAACTTCTTCATTTTTTTCATCAGACCATCCTTCTTTGAAAAGGCGATGTGCAGCGTTAAATGTTTCTCTTCTACAAACTTTCATACTATTAGTTTCAATGCATCAGACAATTGTTCAAAATGTTCATTGAGAATAATTTTGAACCAACTTGTATATTTTTCAGGAAATTCAGCCATTTCTATTCGAATCTCATCCAAGGTTTTCCATGTATAATCGCTTGCTTCGACGGGATTAAGTACAGGTGTTTCATCAGAGATACCAAACACAATATGATCCAATTCATGTTCTTCCAAACCATTATCGAGTGCTACATGATAGATAAATGAAAATGATGTGTGTAATTCACATGTAAACCCCATTTCTTCCATCAATCTTCTTTTCGCTGCATCCGTAATGGATTCCCCCGGTTCGGGATGGCTGCAACAGGTATTTGTCCACAAATCTTCAGAATGATATTTCCCCATGGCTCTGCGCTGAAGCAAAAGTTGATTCGACCTGTTAAAAACAAAAACAGAAAAAGCACGGTGCAGAAGTCCCTTTTGATGAGCTTCCAGCTTTTCCATCCTACCGATTTCCAGATCAGAAGTGTCAACCAAAATAACTTCTTTACGTTCGGAATTATTCAATGTGTAAATCTATTTTTAAATTATTCTTCCCAAAAATAACTATTATTTTTTTAGCAAGTGTCTCGTCATCCGATTCAACCGAGTTCCAAAATCAGAAAGATCACCAGGATTCACAAGTAATCATCTGCTTGAAAACCGAAAAAATATCAACTTTCTTTTCGTAATCAAAAATAAATAAATATCTTTGCACACCATTAAACGAAATGGGTACTGTAAAAATCACTTTGACTGTCTGTCACTGTGTACTTTCAGGGGGATATGGTGGAATTGGTAGACATGCTAGACTTAGGATCTAGTGCCTCGCGGCGTGTGGGTTCGACTCCCTCTATCCTCACTTGATAATGGTATTAGTTCGCTAATACCATTTTTTGTTTTATAAAGTTTTTTAAAAATTAGCAAAATGATTGTTACTAGAGAAGATGTAAATGCGACCAATGCAATTTTAAAAGTTCAAATTTCACCGGCAGATTACCAGCCAAAATTGAAAGCTACACTTGAAAAACATCGCAAAACAATTAAAATGCCAGGATTCAGACCTGGAAATGTTCCAATGTCTCTTATTGAAAAGCAACACGGGAGATCAGCCTTAGCTGAAGTTTTGAATAAATTGGTAAATGATTCTCTTTACAGCTTCATATCTGAAAACAAAATTGAAGTACTTGGAAATCCTATCCCAACTGAAAATGACCATGTAAAAGGTGATTTTTCAAAACCAACTGATTTTGAATTCCACTATGAAATTGGACTTACACCTGAGGTTAACATCCAACTTTCTGATAAAAGCAAATATGAATATGTAAAAGTAAAGGTGGATGATGCTTTGGTTTCTAAACAAATTGAAGACCTTCGTCGTCGTTACGGAAAATTAATAGGTGCTGATGTAGTTTCAGAATCTGATTTGGTACTTGCTCAATTCGTTGAACTAAATAACGATGAAAGTATTAAAGAAGGTGGTATTCTTCACTCTTCAACCATTTCAGTTGAGTTCATTGAAGATGCGAAAGTGAAAAAAGCAATCATTGGTAAAAAAATCGGTGATAAGCTAGTTGTCACTCCAGCTTCTGTTTCCAGAGGCGGAAAAGATACTGCTGCAATGCTTGGTATCAAGGAAGATGAATTAGCAACAATCTGCGATAAATTCCAAATCACTATCAATGAGATTAAGCGAATGGAATTGGCTGAATTAAGTCAAGAATTATTTGATCGTTTATTCGGTCCTGGAGCTGTTACTTCTGAAGCTCAATTGAAAGAAAAAATCACTTCTGATCTTCAGAATATGTTCGTAAACGATTCAGATAGATTGTTGGCTAAAACTATTTTTGAAGACTTGATCGAAAAAACAAAAATGAATTTACCGGATGCATTCTTGAAAAGATGGATTCGCCTTTCAAATGAAAAACCAATTCTTCCAGAACAAATCGAAGCTGAATATGACGGATATTCAAAAAGCCTTAAATGGCAATTGATTCAGGGAAGCATATTTAAAACAAATGGTTTAACAATTGAGAATCAAGAAATAATCGAGTTTACAAAAGGGTTATTGATCAGTAATTTTGCTCAATACGGAATGCCTGCACCAGAGGATAAAGAACTTACTGAAACAGCGATGGGCTTGTTAGCTAAAAAAGAAGAAGCAAATCGTATTGTTGAAATGCTTGCTGACCAAAAAATCACACAATTCTTCAAGTCAACAGTAAAATTAAATGAAAAAGAAATATCCTACGATGCATTCATAGAATTGGCAGGAAAGAACTAGAATGATTTTGAATGTTTGATGTTTAATACTTGACCAAGTATAAAACTGAATATCTAACCAAAATCGTGATGAAGAGAAAACTGTTCTAAAATCATTGAAAATATAAAATTAAAAATGCTCCGGATATCCGGAGCATTTTTTTCACCTCAAAATGTGTGCTGCTAAAACGGTGCAATTAATCGCAAAGTATCAATTACTTTTTGGGGTAATATTATCTAATCTTTATTTGATACGGCATTCTCATTTGAATTCCTGTAGAGGTTTCCAAATCCTTTAGCTGCTGGTAGTACTTCAATAATTCTGACGGAATTTGTGATGATGATTGTTTGATCATAGCTGATGTTTCTTTCTCCTCAAACTTTTCAATCAAATCAGCAATTGGGTCTTCTTTTTTCTCAGGATAATACATGATTTTCTGATCTTTTATTTTTGCTTTTTTTGCTGCATAATTGATTGCATCGGTGATTCCACCCAACTCATCTACCAAACCAATTTTCAAAGCATCTTTTCCAGTCCATACACGCCCTCTTGCAATGTTATTAACCTGCTTCACGGTCATCCCCCTTCCTTCGGCTACACGGCTCAAAAACATCGAATAAATTTCATCTACTTCATCTTGAATCAAAGCCACTTCTTCATCGGTTAACTTTCGATTGGTTGTCATTACCGCATGTTTATTGGTGCTTGCTCTGTCAAAAGTAATTCCCAGCTTATTGGTTAACAATTTTCCTGTATATGGAATCATGCCAAACACACCGATTGATCCTGTAATAGTATTTGGTTCAGCAAAAATCGTTGAAGCAGGTGCCGCGATGTAATATCCGCCTGATGCTGCCACATCTCCCATTGAAACGATAACTTTCTTTACTTTGTCAGTCAATTTTACTTCTCTCCAGATTTCATCACTTGCTAGTGCACTTCCTCCGTGACTATTGATTCTAAATACAACTGTCTTGATGGATTTATTTTTCCGAACCTCTTGAAATAATTTACAGATTTTTTTCGATGAAAGTCCATCACCGTCTGTACTCACATCTCCTTCCGCGAGAATAACAGCAATATTGGGATCATCTGCTTTCGCTAAAATCTGATCTTCAAAAAAGTTCTTTTTAGCATATTTCTCAAAAGCCTGAAGTTCCATATCTTCATCTTTTTTAACTCCCACTTTCTTAAGAAGCATATCAATCACTTCATCGCGGTATTTAACACCATCCAACAATTTCAAACCAACAGCATCTTCAGCGCGATGAATCGAAGCATTTTCAGCTATTTCATTCAATTGTGAACTACTTACTTTTCTGTCTTTTGAAATATCTTCTCGTATTTGTCCCCAAATACTCCCGAGATACTTTTCAATTTGGACTCGACTTGAATCACTCATATTTTCTCTGAAAAATGGTTCAACAGCACTCTTAAAGTCATTATTTTTCCCTCTGATAACCTGCATTTCAACTTCCAGTTTATCAAGTGTATTTTTATAAAAGGATAATTCTGCTCCAAGTCCCATAAACTCCATAGCTGAAGTTGGGAAACCATAACTTTGATTAGCCGCTGACGAGATATAATATTCTTTTTGAGTAATCACTTCACCAGAGTTGTATGCAATTGCAAATTTGCCGCTTTTCTCAAATTCATTGATAGCATTCCTCAATTCTCGAGCTGTCGAATACCCACAATCTATATCAGAAATGTCGATAAATATTCCTTTAATTTTATCATCTTTTGCGGCAATTTTAAAGCCATATAATAAGTCGCTCAAACCTATTTTATCATCAAAACTAAATGACGATTTATCAAATTTAGTTGAGCTTTCCTCAGCAATATTTCCGGATAATGTCACATGCAAAACGGTTTTATCTTTCACCGAATAATGAGCTGGTTTCATATCGGTCAAACCACCTATGACGCTTCCTGCAATCACCATTAAAATAATGGATCCTACGACTGAAACGATAAGTGCTGCTATCAAACTTGGCCAAAATATTTTACCGAAACTGATCTTTTTTTCTGTCATTTTAATTTATGTTTTCAACAAAAGTAGAGAAACTGTCGGCTCAATTAGTGAGATTAGTATGAAAGGTAGTTTTTTGATTTTAGATGTTGGATTTTGGATGTGGGGTAATAAATACAACTATATAGTTCAAACAGATGAGTAATCACGAAGTGAATTAAAAAAACAAAAAAAATCCCGCCCAAAACTGGACGGGATTTTTCTTTAAGTTTTTTTGTTATTTCACGATGGATGAAAAAGAAGGATTTTCAACCAATTTCAAGAATTCTTTATCTTTAGCTGCTTTCGTTTTCCAAGATGAATCTGCAGCAAAACAACTTTTCAAGTGACCAA
This sequence comes from uncultured Flavobacteriales bacterium, assembly GCA_903899795.1. Classification (GTDB taxonomy): domain Bacteria; phylum Bacteroidota; class Bacteroidia; order Flavobacteriales_D; family Crocinitomicaceae; genus CAIUKX01. Next base: position 6,079 of record CAIUKX010000088.1, on the reverse strand, counting down.
TTGCAGCATCAGCGTTACCTTGACGCATTGCAGAGATTGCTCTCAAATAATATCCTTGCGCACTAGCTTTGTCATTTTCAGAGTTGTCCAATGTAGTTACTTCAGCACCATTTGAATTAGCCAACAATTGAGCCAATGCTTTATTAAATGAATTATCAGAACCGAAGTTAGACACTGCATCGTTGTACAAACCATCCTGAATATTTAAAATACCCAAGTTGTAAGTTACTTCGCTTCCTGCACCTTTCGCTTGATTCAATAATTTCTTAGCATCTTCTCTGTTACCTGTAACACCAGCAATTGCTCCCAAGTTATTTTTTGTAACAGGATTATCATTGATTGCATTTGCTCTTTCGAAAGCAGCTTTCGCATCAGTCAATTTGTTCTGCATATACAATACAGCTCCTACGTTATTTGCAGTTCTGTAATCTCCTGGGAAATTTTTCTCAGCAATTTTGTAGATACGTAATTTCTCATTCAAGTCAGTAACCAAAGTTGCTGTAAACAATAACTCTTCAACTGTCAATGAGTCAGGATGAGAAACTGATAATGCTTTTAATTCTTCATCAGAGTGACCTGTTTTATCATAAGTTACATTGATTTCTGAACGACGCAACTTAGGGAAAATGTGTTGCTCAAGGAAAGCAAATGTTTTACCCATATTATGCATCTCTGTTTCACGAGTAGCTGGATCTTTATGCATTTCCAATACACGAATAATCAATTGTTTTTCGTCATTGTTCATAGTTGACATTTCCAATTCTTTTTTGAATCCGTCAAAATCTTCCCCACGTCCAGTCAATGAATAAATCTCTGTTTGAGCTTTATCATTTTTTGCTGTTTTTGCCAATGCCATTACTGAAGCTTTAGCTGATGCAGCTCTTTCGTGTGACAAAGAATCGTTTCTTCCAACTTCACCTTCAGGAGAAGCATACCCAGTAATCGAAATTGATTTGATTGCAATTTTAGCATTTGTTTGAGCAGCTGCTAACCAAGTATGGTAATCAACGATATCTTTTTCTTTTAATTCAGTTGGTTTAACAATTGATTTTGATTTGTCATAGTTAATTTGAGCAGAAAATCCTTTCTCAGTAACTCTGTTGAAAGCATCTTTTTCCAAAATAACTTTGAAATCTTTATTTACCAAGAAAGGAGTAACGATCGTAGCATCACAGATTTTTTTCTCTGGAATTGCTCCTTTTGCTTTTTTCCCTTTTTTAAGACTTCCAGTTACTTTCAATTGAGTATCCTCGTACTCTGGTTTATAAGCTACGATATCAGTATATGTAAAACTTCCTCCAGTTTTATATTTAATTGATTGTCCGTTGCCTGTAACTTTTTCCCCTTGAATTGTCACGCTTTTAAGAGCAGTATTTCCTAACATCGGTGTTACCTCAGCAGAAACTTTTTTCTTGATCCCCTTGGTAGGTAATTTCACATCAATTTTCACTCTTACTGAGTCACCATGCATCTCTAAAGGACAAGGAGTTACTTGATAATCGATATCTTTTAATAGGGTACATCCAGATACTAAAGCACCTGCAACCACAAAAAAAGTTAATCCTTTAATTGTTTGTTTTTTCATCTTATAACGGTTCTAATTCTAACTAAATTTCGGTGGCAATATTAATCATTAATATTATAATTCACAAAAAAAAAGAACTTATTCTATTTTCTAACATTGTAAGCCTAATTCAAACACAAAGCTCCTATTTTAGTTAAAAAACTAGAATCCTGACAAATACTTAACAATCTCTTGATTGAGATCTCGGAAATCGGATCAATAAGTTCAGCTGCTATTTCCTGTAATGGCACAAGTACAAATTTCCGTTCCCTAAAACGAGGATGAGGGATAATCAGATCTGAAGTTTGAATACAAGTATCTTCAACCATAATCAGATCAATATCAATAATTCGATTCGTATATCCGTTCTGGTTTTCATTTCGCTGCCTACCCATTTCTTGCTCGATTGATTGGGTAACTTGTAAAACACTTTCAAGTTTCAATATTGTAGAAACCGAGATACATAGATTAAAGAATTGCTCATCGGACTCAAATCCCAAAGGTGGATTTTCATAAACAGATGAGATCAGAATAACCGAACCTACTCTTTCAGCAATCATGTTGATCGCGTTTTTAAGATTAGCTAATCGATCACCTTGATTTGTCCCTATGCTTAAATAGATGATTTTTTCTATTTCCATTTAAAAGTTTCAACCATTTTCATTAAATCTTTTTTCAAATAGTCAATGCTTGGTTTCAATGAGTCATAATTGGGTACACTATTGAAATACACAACACCGCTTACAAATCGAGAAGTTGAATCAGTTAAATAGAATTGGAAAGGTGTTGCGACATCTCCTTTCAACTCGAAAAAAGTACCAAAAACACGATCTTCTGAACGAATGATTTTTGTGTCATCAATGGATGTCGCCTTGATTTTATGTTCATCCACTTTATCGTTGGAATAATTTACGTAAGCTGATAATGGCTCCACCATGTCAATGTATGAAAAATGAATGATTCCATTCAGTGCCCCCAAATGAATATCTTTATGGCATGTTTCCTTCTGTTTGTCCATTACTTTATCGACTTTGAACAGTTTGGAGATTTCAAAGCTGTATGGACAGTCATCACTGTAAAGATAATATTCATGTTCAGGTAGATTCATTCTCAAATAAGTGGGGGGTTTTGGGACTGTGATTTCATCACCACCACACGAATACAAAACACTTACCAACAATATAATTCCAATCAATTTCATCACCATAAAAATCTTTAAATTGTTCTGAAAATTATTCACTTCCCTTAGTGTCAATTTTCTCTTTATCCTGAAGTGGTAATAATATCGCTTTTACAGTTTTAATTCTCTTTTTGTCGGAAGAAACAACCACCAACTTGATATTACTACAAATAATAAATTCATTATTTTTCAAGATTCTACCAGCATTTTCAACCATAAAACCTCCAACAGAATCAGACTCTCCTTTTGAATTTTCAAATTCTTTTCCATCGATATCCATTATTTTATAAAAGTCGATCAAAGCAGTTCTTCCTTCTACAATAAAAGTCACATCATCTACTTTTTTGAACACCAATTCTTCATCATCAAACTCATCTGTGATATCTCCGACAATTTCTTCAAGGACATCTTCTAAAGTAACAACACCACTTGCACCACCGTACTCATCGACTACGATAGCCATATGAACTTTTTTACTTTGAAATTCTTTCAATAAATCATCGATCTTCTTATTTTCGGGCACAAAGAATGGCTTCCGAAGCAATGATTTCCAATCGAAATCATCCTTCTTGTCCAAATGCGGTAATAAATCTTTGATAAATAAAATCCCAGTTACATTATCAAAAGTTCCTGAAAAAACAGGAAGCCGAGAATATCCATACTCTAAAATACGTTCAACCACTTCTTTGAAATTCAAGTTCTCCTCGAGCGCATCTACATCCATTCGAGAGCGCATAATCTGCCGTACATCCGTATTTCCAAACTTTACAATCCCTTCCAAAAGCTTATGTTCGCCATCAGATGTTGTATCTTCCTTTGTTAAAGCCAAAGCATGCTCCAATTCATCGGAGGAGATCTTTATACCTTTACGTTTCGCATATTTATGAATAAAATTAGAGCCGTTTACCAAGCCTGTTTTTAACCATGAAAAAGGGGGCAAACTGTTGAATGCATTCAATGGAACAGCCATAAATTTGGCAAAAACCAGAGCGTTTTTGGTAGCATAAATCTTTGGCACAACTTCACCCAATAACAACAGAACCAGCGTAATAGCGAACACCTCAATGATAAAACGCAAGGTTTCATTTACCTCTCCTTCCGAGCCTGCTGCAGGAAAAAAAACGGAAAGAATTGAACTCGAAAGAATAACAATAGCTACATTTAAGAAGTTATTAGTAATCAAAATCGTAGCTAAAAGCTGTTGAGGAATATCTAATAACTTGGAGACAATTTTACCGGATTTACTGGTATCATTTTTTAACTCTTCTTTCTCCAAAGGACTTAAAGAGAAAAATGCTGTTTCAGCACCAGAAATCAATGCTGTCAAAACTAATAGGATAATCAGAAGGACAAAAGAAAATACAATTCCTGAAAAATTAAACCCTGCCTGGGTTATTTCGACTATTGATCCAATACTGGAAGGCTCTGCTGTGTCCATGAAATTACTTAAATATATTTCGATAATTTGGCTCTAAAATAATCTTTTCAATTTATTTAAAAGCTAGAAAACCATTTTTTCTTGAAATTAAAACGGTAGGTCGTTATCATCACTGCTCAATAATTCATCCATCTTTGAAGGAGGCTCAGGTGTGCCTGCTGATGAATAAGGAGGATTCGAGGTGAAAGGCTTTTCGGCACCTTCAGGTCGTGAAAGAATCGTCAACTCATCCGCTATAACTTCAGTTGTATAACGAGTTTGACCTTCTTTATCCTGCCAAGATCGCTTTTTCAACTTTCCTTCAACATAAATTTTATACCCCTTGCGGATATATTTTTCTGCAACTTCAGCCAAACCTCTCCATAGCACTATATCGTGCCAATCTGTAATTTCTTTCTTGACTCCGGTCGATTTATCCGTATATACTTCTGAAGTTGCAATAGAAAATGTTGCCACTGCGGTCCCGTTTTCCAATCTTCGAACTTCGGGATCTTTGCCCAAACTCCCGACTAAAATCACCTTATTTACTGTCCCTGCCATTTGTCTATACTTTTACACAAAGATAAAGCAAAATGCTCAGTTACTTTGATTTCTAGTTTTATTTATAATTCATTTATTTCCAAATACCTATCAATCAACCTCGGAAGAGGGAAATTTTGAATTTCACCTTTTGGGATGAGGAGTTGATCTGCCGCTAATTGTTCCGGACTAGATTTCGCACGATAAAAAACGGCACTGATTTTTTGATGTGATAATATATGCGTCACAGTTTCACTATAATCAAAGGGAACAAGGTCATATTTTGAAGCAAAAAAAGGTTTCATCTCTTCGAAGCTTAACATCCTTTCCGTTTCAATCATCGGGAATTGATACAAATGTTGCCAGATATCTTTTTCATTCCTCTTTTCAACAACCGTTTTCCCCTCGTTATCGCACACTAAAAAATGAAAAAATCGTTCTCTCACTTTTATCTTTTTCTCTTTGACAGGTCGATTTCCAATTGTTTGATTCGCTTTTGCCAAACACATATGATTAATCGGGCATTCTGTACAATTTGGAGAAACTGGTACACATTGAATAGCACCGAACTCCATAATGGATTGATTATGAATTGCAGCAGATTGAATTGGTAACAACTGCTGAGCCAAATCTGCAAAATATTTTTTACCGACTGTTGAATCAATTGGTAAATCAACATCAAAAACACGACTTAAAACCCTGTAAACATTTCCATCCACAACAGCATGAGGCAAGTCAAAAGCAAAAGATGAAATGGCAGCCGCTGTGTAATCCCCAATCCCTTTTAATTTTTTGATTTCATCAAAAGAAACAGGAAATTCACCTTGATAATTCTCAACAATTAACTTAGAGGTAGCATGCAGATTTCTTGCACGACTATAATAACCCAAGCCTTGCCAATCGTTTAAGACTTCTTGTTCTGATGCATTTGCCAAATCGAATACAGTTGGATAATGTTTACAAAATTTCAGATAGTAGTCCATTCCTTGTACAACCCTTGTTTGTTGAAGGATTATTTCAGACAACCAGATCAAATATGGATTTTTTGTTTCACGCCAAGGAAGATCTCTTCTATTTAATCTATACCAATCCGTAATTTGTCGGTGAAAATCAATCATTAAGACGAAAGTTTTTAAATTATTTTAAGAAAATGCAAAAATATATCTTTTAGTAGTATACTTTTGCAATCTGAAAATCAAAATGTTGAAATTAAATAATAAATACAAACAAAAATGACAAAAGCTGACATCGTTGCGGACATCGCAGTAGAAACAGGATTAGAAAGAGTAGAAGCTCTAAAAGCAGTTGAAGCATTCATGACTTCAATCAAATCATCTTTATCAAAAGGAGAAAATGTTTACTTGAGAGGGTTTGGAAG
>CAIUKX010000087.1 GCA_903899795.1 uncultured Flavobacteriales bacterium | reverse complement strand
TAATTTTTTCCTAATAAGGAGTATATGTGCGGAAAGAAAAACTGAATTAAGACACTGTGCAAAATGTAAAAAAATAAACTGCTTCTTCCCAACCATGTGAACGGTATGAAGATTTTGTGATTGAATAAATTCAGTCCTAACCACACTAAAACGAGTAATGATAATGCCGTTAGCATGTAGATCAAATCAGGAGGGTAAAATAATTCTGAGTACCCATTTCTGGTTATTTTTTCTTGAAAAAACAGTAGGAGTATGCCAATTAAAAAAACAATAAGTGGTGGAATTAAAATCAATGATTTTTGTTTTCCCTTGAATTCCGGGGCATATTTTCCAACCCAATTTGCGAACATAAATAAGCCCAACCAAGGGAATAATGGAAACCAACCGTCTAATAGTAAAGATTGTCCTGAATGTAGAATTGTTGAAATTGGGACTTCGGGAATTGTTAATTCAGAAATTTTGAAACGATACTGTTCGTGAAATATCATCTGTGGGATGATCAAAATAAATGCACTTAGCACTAAATGAAACCATTTACTCATTTTAGAATAAAAAGGTTGTAGACAAATACCAAAACCGATCAGGTATAATACATCAAACGTTGTGAAGGGCATGGTTTTCCAAATCAAAAGATCAATCAGAACAGCAACACACAAAGTCGAAATACCGCGTAAAATTGTTTTTCGGGTGTTATTGGCTTGACTTTTACCTAATAAATAACCGGTTATAGAGATGAAAATAGGAGCTGCAAATGTTCCGATTACTCTAAACCAAAAAGGATGTTCTGTTTTGAAAAAGTAGGGTGCAGAATTGGCAACAACCATTAAAACGATGGCGAGACCACGTAAAACATCAAGCTGCAGAGATCTGTTTTTCATTTCTATATTATCAAAAAAGCCATCTGTTTTCACAAATGGCTTTCAAATATAGTATTTTGAAATTATTATAATTTACGAGCTACTTCCGTTTCTTCGTATGCTTCAATAATATCTCCAGGTTTAATATCATCAAATTTGTAGATGTTCAATCCGCATTCGTATCCGTGTTTCACTTCTTTCACATCATCTTTGAAACGTTTCAATGAACCCAATGTTCCGGTATGAATTACAATTCCATCACGGATAACACGTATTTTCGAGCTACGTTTGAAGAGACCTTCCGTTACGAAGCAACCTGCAATTGTACCAACTTTGGTAATGTCAAAGGTTTCACGGATTTCTGCAGATCCAACGATTTTTTCTTCGATATCTGGAGAAAGCATTCCTTCCATTGCCGCTTTAATCTCATCAATAGCTTTGTAGATAACAGAGTATAAACGAATATCTATCTGTTCTTGATCTGCTAATTTACGAGCAGCAGCTGATGGGCGAACCTGGAATCCAATAATGATTGCATCAGATGCAGCAGCTAAGTTAACATCTGCTTCAGAGATTGCACCAACACCTTTGTGTACAATTTTAACTGCAATTTCTCCAATTGATAAGTTCAATAATGAATCTGCCAATGCCTCGATAGATCCATCCACGTCACCTTTCACAATGATGTTCAATTCTTTGAAATCACCAATTGCCAATCGACGACCGATCTCATCCAATGTAATATGTTTCGTAGTACGTAAACCTTGTTCACGGTGTAATTGTTCACGTTTGGTAGCGATGTTTTTCGCTTCTCTTTCATCGTTTAATACGTGGAACTTATCTCCCGCGCTCGGTGCACCGTTGATTCCAAGAATAGAAACTGGTCTTGCCGGTTCAGCTGTTTTCAAAGCCACACCATGTTCATCGTGCATTGCACGAACACGACCATAATTTCGTCCTACCAAGACCACATCACCGATTTTTAAAGTCCCAGCTTCCACCAACATATTCGTTACATAACCTTTTCCTTTATCTAAAGAAGATTCGATTACTGTTCCGATTGCATTTTTATTTGGATTTGCACGGAGGTGTAAAATTTCTGCTTCTAACAACACTTTTTCGAGCAATGCATCGATGTTTAAGTTTTGTTTCGCTGAAATTTCCTGACATTGGTATTTACCACCCCAATCTTCCACCAAGATGTTCATTTGTGAAAGTTGTTCTTTTATTTTATCAGGATTAGCTCCTGGTTTATCAATTTTATTGATCGCAAACACCATTGGAACTCCTGCAGCCTGAGCGTGAGAAATTGCCTCTTTCGTTTGAGGCATCACATCATCGTCAGCTGCAACAATGATAATTGCAACGTCAGTAATCTGAGCCCCACGTGCACGCATCGCCGTAAAGGCTTCGTGTCCAGGAGTATCCAAGAAGGTCATTTTGCGACCATCTTTTAATGTCAATGAGTAAGCACCAATATGTTGTGTTATACCTCCTGCTTCACCTGCAGTAACATTTGCATTACGAATTTTATCCAATAAAGAGGTCTTACCGTGATCGACGTGACCCATTACCGTAATAATTGGTGGACGATCAATTAAATCCTCCTCTTTATCTTCTTCTTGCTCAATTGCATCCTGAACATCGGCACTGACAAATTCCGTTTCAAAGCCGAATTCATCTGCGATGATTTGAATGGTTTCAGCATCCAAACGCTGATTGATCGATGCAAAAATACCCAATGACATACAAGCAGAAATAACTTGTGTGGATTGAACATTCATCATCGAAGCCAATTCCGAAACGGTAACGAATTCCGTAATTTTCAGAATACTCAATTGTAATTCCGCTTCGTCTAATTCATCTTGACGACGTTGTGTAATTACATCACGTTTTAATTTTCTGTTTTTAGAAGCTTTTGATTTTCCTCCTTTGCTGGATAAACGAGCTAAAGTATCCTTAATTTCTTTTTGGATATCGCGTTCATTTATTTCAGGTTTTACAAATTTCCCTTTTCCAAAATTTGAACCTCCCTGACCACCACCCGGTTTGTATTGAGCAGGTCTTGGTCCTCCGCCTTGTGGACTTGTCGCATTTGGCTGAGCAGGAGTAACGGGTTTAGTAGGATCAATTTTCTTGATTCTTTTCCGTTTTTTTCTGGAATCAGCTGAGCCTGGAGCACCGTTAGGTTTAGCTCCTGTATTTGTTTTCGGTCTGTTAACCGGTAATTCAATTTTCCCAAGAACCGTTGGTCCAGATAAAACTTGTCGCTCAACGCGAATCGTTTCAATTTCTTTTGGTTCTTCAGGTTCAACAACTTGTTTTGGTTCAACAACCTTCGGTTCTTCTGCTTTTGCAGGAGGCGGGGGAGTTGTATTTTGAACCGGAGTATGTTGTTGTCTGTTTGGTTTTTCAAATTTCTTTTTATCAGGTCGGGTTTTTGTATTTAGTTTATCTAAATCAATTCGACCAACTACCTGAACTTGTACATCGCCTTCACCTATAGTTACAGGTTTGTGCATCATTGAGTTTTGATTCTCCTCTGATGCCGGACGTTCTTCTTCAGTTGCAGCAGCTTTAAACGTTTCAGCAGGTGCTGATTTTATTTTCTCGATGGCATCAACATCGACTGCATCTTCATCATTTGTTGTTGGAGCATCTTGTTTTGTGTCACGAATTGAGATTGTTTCCCTTCTTTCGCGTTTCACAACGGTCATTTTTGATTGCTCTTTGAACGTTTGGTCCGCAGCAAATTCTTGTCGAAGGAGTTCGTAATGTCCTGACTCTAATTTGGTGTTCGGATTGTTGTCAATCTTCACACCTTTAGAGGCAAGGAATTCCGTTAACGTGACAATTCCCACGTTTAACTCACCTGCTGCTTTCCCTAATCGTATTGATTTTTCGGCCATAAAATTATGCGTCCTTAAGTATTACTTTTTTATTTGTTATAACTCCCTCAAAAATAGCATTTTTGATTAATTATCAAACTCTGCACGAAGTATTCTAAACACTTCTTCCACTGTAACTTGTTCCAAGTCTGTTCTTTTCACTAAATCTTCCACACCTAGTTCCAATATTGACTTAGCACTGTCACATCCGACTGCTTTCAACTCGTCTATGATCCATCCTTCGATTTCATCTGCAAATTCTTCCAAATCAACATCTTCAACATCAACTTCACCATCTCTGTAGACATCCAGTTCGTAACCGCTCAGTCTTCCAGCCAGTTTAATGTTGTGTCCACCACGTCCGATTGCCAAAGAAACCTGATCAGGTTTCAAATAAACCTTCGCATGTTTTTCTTCTTCGTTGATTTCAACTGAAGTGATTTTCGCAGGTGAAAGCGCTCTTGTGATAAACAACTGTGGATTGTTTGTGTAATTAATTACGTCGATGTTTTCGTTTTTCAACTCACGAACAATTCCGTGAATTCGAGAACCCTTCATACCAACACAAGCTCCAACAGGATCAATTCTGTCGTCGTAAGATTCAACCGCTACTTTCGCTCTTTCTCCTGGTTCACGAACAATACGTTTAATTGTAATTAAACCGTCGAAAACTTCAGGAACTTCTAATTCGAATAAACGTTCCAAGAATTCAGGTGCTGTACGAGACAAGATAATAACAGGGTTACTGTTACGCATGTCCACTTTCGCAACAACTGCACGAATCGTTTCACCTTTTTTGAAGTAATCAGATGGGATTTGCTCAGATTTAGGTAACAATAACTCGTTTCCTTCATCATCCAATACCATGATTTCTTTTTTCCAAACCTGGTAAACTTCACCCGTAACGATTTCCCCGATTTTCTCTTTGTATACTTTGTAAAGATTATCTTTCTCTAATTCCATGATTCTTGAAATCAGGTTTTGACGAAGTGAAAGAATGTTACGGCGACCAAAATCACCGAATGTAAATTCTTCTGTTACTTCTTCACCGATTTCAAAATCAGGTTCAATTTTGGTTGCATCTGAATATGCAATTTCAGTATTTGGATCTTCCACCTCACCGTCTGCAACTATTTCTTTGTTCACAAAAATTTGAACATCGCCTTTATCAATATTTACAATCACGTCAATGTGTTCGTCCGTATTGAATTTTTTCTTCAACATGGCACGGAATACATCTTCCAATACATGTTGCATTGTTGTTCTATCGATGTTTTTTAATTCTTTGAACTCCAAAAATGACTCAACCAACTCCAAGCTATTCATACTGTTCCTTATTTAAAATGTAATAACAATTTTTGTTTCTTTTATTGTATTCATCGGTAAAACCATTTGTTCAACAATGGTTTCCTTTTTTTTCTTTCCTTCTATTTTTTCAATT
>CAIUKX010000086.1 GCA_903899795.1 uncultured Flavobacteriales bacterium | reverse complement strand
GAAAAACCTTCCCTTTGGGATCAGATAAAAGAACTAATAAAGGAATATGTTGATAAAGCAATATTTGAACAAAAATTGGCAATGCTTTCCACACGTTTAAAAGGATATAGAACTACCTTGGATTTGATTAAAGATTTGGAGGATAAAACGCAGTATGATGCTTTGAAAAGCTTTCAGCTTATACTGGAAGCGGATCGTCATTTTTTTGTCGAAGGTTCAACGGATGATGCTAAAATAAGTCAAATGCTACCTCTATTTGCACCGATGGCTACCATTCATGTGATGGTTTGTAATCTGGTGGCAAGTCTCAGCGATAAATTTGATACTGAGAAAAACAAAAAGGCATTCAATAATAAGTTCGCAGCGATCAAATCTGAATATTATACGTATGCGACAGCAGCAGCTAAAAAGGCAGCTAAGTGGCGAATCGACAGGGTTGAAATTAAGCAGTGGACTACCGAAAGATTTATACCGCCAAAAGTAATTATAGTGACTGAATTAGAATGTTACGATCATTTTCAAAGCAAGACAATACTTAGGGCCTCACATGCATTTGATCCTGTTGCGATGTTCAGAGACATCAAAAAAATGGAAGATTATAAAAAAGGCATTGAAAATAAAACCAACGATTTTTGGCAAAAAACGGTAATTGATGTTGTAAAGCCATGGGGGCAAATTGCCTGATAGTTATTCAAAAAGTAGATCTAATACTCCGCATTGGTTTCCTGATGCGGATTTTTATTTTTTATGATCATGAGTTCCTTCAAAGGTTTGTTTTGCATCATTTGTTAAAATCGAAAAAATAGCAAAAAATTAACAAGCACTAGATCATTCACTGTGTAGTTTTGGCTCGAACTAAATGAAAATCAATTGACTTATGAGAAAAAACTGGCATGAAAAGCATGTAGAATCATTAGATTTTGGGAGTCGTATAGCAGATTCAGTGGCGAATGGCATGGGATCGTGGAAATTCATTATCATTCAAACGGTACTTGTAGCACTTTGGATGGGATTGAATGTTTTAGCATTTATAGACCATTGGGATCCGTACCCATTTATTTTGTTGAATTTGTTGTTTTCAACACAGGCAGCATATGCCGCACCCATCATTATGATGTCGCAAAACCGGCAGAACGAACGAGATCGTTTAAGTGCAGAAGCAGATCATCTCAACAACGCACAGGCGAAACAAGAAATCGAAGAATTAGCGATTGCTTTGAATAAACTGGAAGTTGAGAAACTGGATAAAATCATTGCTATGTTGGCGGAAATGAAACAAAACCCCCAAGCGTAAAAGTTTCTGCTAATTTTAAAAACGTATTTAAAGAGTCTTTCGGGACTCTTTTTTTATGCATTAAATAATTTCACTCCTTACCTCAATAAATTGACATGTCCGTTGTGTTGATAAACCTTATCATTATTACTATCCTTGAAAGTCACTGTCCATATATATGTTCCGTCCTGACAGCTCCTATTTTTGTAATGCCCATTCCATCCTGCTTTATAATCTTTGGTCTCGAAAACCAGCTCACCCCACCGGTCAAAAATTTTGAAATCGTATTGTTTGTGGTCGAATCCGGAAGTAAATACAGGCTGGAAGATTTGATTATAATCATCGCCATCGGGAGTGAAAGTGTTGGGTATGTAAAAAATCAAAGGTTCAATAATTTCGATGGTGCCTTTTGCTGTATCCGGACAATTAAACTCATTGTTGGCGATTAATATCACATCATAATATCCCGCAATAGGTTGATAATAATGGGTTGGCTGGAAACTTAATGATGAATTTTTGTCACCAAAATTCCAAAGATAGGTTTCTGCATTGACCGAAGTGTTTGTAAATGTAAAACTTGGATCATCAATCATTGCTGTCAGATGATTTACACTAAAACTCGCCTCGGCTTGAGGATACACATGGATTGTATCCATATGAATGATGGTATTTGAACATCCGAAAGCTGTTTTACCAAATAAGGCCAAGCTATAGGTACCTGCTCCAGTGTAAGTATGTGTTACATTCGTGAGGTTGTTCGATAAATTATTATCTCCGAAATTCCATATCACGGAAGTTAAGTCAGGGGCTGAGCTATAGTCAAAATGGACTTCGAGAGGTTGACATCCCTTTGTAACCTCCATTGTAAAGTCAAAAACAGGATTTTTATTGATGATTACGTCAATGGTGTCTAGCGTTTTGCATCCATTTAGATCCACAGTTAGGATGTATTCGCCCGAATCAATTAGCGTTGCATTGTCTCTGGTTGGATTTTGTTGATTGGATTGAAAGTTATCGGGTCCGATCCAGTTGAAGCTTGCATTTGTAACATTGGTTGCTGATAGATGGATCGACTCTCCTTCACAGATTGAATCGTTAACTGACAAGGTCGTTGTTGGATAAATAGGTGCTTGAAGAGTGATTGTATCTGAAGTGCTGCAACCTGAAGCATCTGTAACAAGGATAGAATACATCGTGTTTCCTGTTACCGAAATAGTATTTGTTGTTTCGGTTGTATTCCAGACAATGGAGTAGGGAAGCGAGCCACCTGAAGGATTTACGGTGATCGATCCAGTATTGGCAGAACAATTAACAGGAATAGAGTCGAATGAGATATTTAATCCAATCGAAGGTAATATTACAATCGTAGTATCATTGATGCAATTCCCGTTAGAAATGACCACATGATAACTTCCGCTCGGTAAATTACTTCCACTATTGGTACTCGATACGTTTGGAGTCCATGTATAAGTAAAAGGACCAGTACCTTCAGGAGTAAATACAGTACTTCCATTGTTTTGTCCGCATGATGTTTGCTGTACAATTCCATTCATATTGAACAATTCATCTGCGATCGTAATGCAAACTAACTGAGTTATTCCTGTTGCATCCGTAACATTGGCACAATAATCACCTGCACATAATCCAGTTGCAGTTGCTGTAGTTTGAACAGGAACGGTATTCCAGTTGTATGAATAGGGGGGAGTTCCCGAGGTCATGGCTATCGAAGCGGTTCCGTTACAACTGATTTGCGGTTGAGTACAGTTAGCAGGATCATTACAGGAACCATATGAGGATCCTTCAGGATGCCATGACAACGACCAAGGGCCACCATCTGTCATTCGAAAATATGACTGACCGTTCGAAGGATTTGGTGGCGGTGGGGTGCCCATCGGGCAAAAATCCATCATAACAGCACTTGAAAGAAGTGTGACCAGAGAGTTTAATGAGGTGGAGGTGGGTACACTGTTCCCGGGAGGCTTACAAGGGCTATCCGTATTAAAAGGCCATTGAGGACCATATTTTACTGCATCTACTTCTAATCCCCAATCCGAATAAAGGCAAAACCACCCACCTAAACTAGATTCGGAGGGCAGCCAAAATCGTTCACCATTTTGACTGCAAATGTGTTGAGTGCTGTTTATTAAAATATCAATTGTTCCCAATGGCGGAATAGGTGATTTATTTCCGCGGATAACCGCAAATCCTTTTGGTGGAATAACTGTTCCGGGAGGAATTAGAAACGAAAGAGGATTCATGTTGATGGTAGTTCCAATGATATAATTCGAAATATCACTAGGTTCACAAGGATTCGGATTATAGAGTTCGATCCACTCACCATCCCACAAATTTGGATCAATAGGAGTTAAGCCATCATTTCCATAAATACTACCGTTTCCGTAAGTCGGTTGCACACAAAATTCATTGATCAGTACCTTTGGCCCATTATAATTGCATCCACAGTCCGTATTATTCGTAACTGAAGTTGTGTACGTTAGATTCTGTGACCAAATTAAGGAAGGTATCAGAATCAATAATAAGGTAAAAAACGTAAGCTTCATAGTTTGGTAAATGAAAAATTAGATTCAAAATAAGGTCATTGAAAACTCATATTCGGAGAAAGTAGACAACCTTCAACTTTTAGTATAGAAAATTTGTGACTTGAAGGCCCTGCAAATTCTAAAAAGTTTCATGAATAAATTTATTTGTACTTCGGATTCTGTCTGTTTGTAGACTTTATTATATGGTTTTGTATACTACTTTTCTACAGGATGTTTGGTTACTCTATTTTTCCATCGTGATTCAACGAGTGAATCAGGATTTATCATTAATAAATACAGCACGATGAAAAAAAGATTTTTAACCGGAGTAATGATTGCCATAGGAGCAATCAGTTCAAACAACCTTCAAGCACAAATTCTTACAGATGGGAATTTTAAGCACAATTTTCTCTGTTTCCCTTTGTTGCGGATACATACATTACACAGGGTTGGGCTGGTGTATACATGTCACCTGAAAACACGAATGTACATGGAGGTACTCAAGCAGTAAAAGTAAGAACTCTTTCTTCTGATGCGCTAATAGGACAAGCATCCGGATTGGTTTATCAGGAATTAACCGGAACAATCACCGATCCTCAAAATGTACAGATTTCATTTTGGTATAAATATCTTCAAATGGGTTCAGATAACGGAATGGTTACCGTCAATGTATTTGACACTTTAGCAGCTGGAATTTCTGATGACCATATGCTTTGGACAGCTAATTTTGCGATTACTTCAACCACAAATTCGTGGACGCAACATACCTTTTCGGGTTTACAGGATCCAACCCCAGGTGATGGAATTGAAATAGGTACACCGAATAAATTTGTGATTTTCGGAATGTCTTCGTATCAGGATCAATTTGGTGTTCCCACTTTAACGGATGGTACAACTTTATGGGTTGATGATGTTCAACTGATGCATGGAAGTTCAGCGGGAATTACTGAAAAACAGGTTCAGGCATTTAGTGTGTTTCCAAATCCCTGCGTAAATGAAATCAATGTACATTCTGAGGAAAACATCATGAACGTTGAAATTATTTCTATGGATGGAAAGACGGTAGTTTCTGAAAAAGTTGAAAAATGTGATTGGAATACGAATATTGATTACCTGCAAAAGGGAAATTATATTTTGAAAATTTGCAGTGAAGATAAAATACAGCAAATCAAATTTGTTAAAGTTTAAGACGCTGTATAGGTTTTTCTTATTGGTGAGAAAGATCGGAGGGTGATGGAGAATTCTGTCACCTTTTTTGTATTTGGGGTTTCAGCCATATCACGGGATGGTCATTATTCAATATTCTGATGGGACATCAGTGAAAATGTTTCGTTAAAATACATTTTTACTTTAAGTAACATTTGATCAATTTGGTAACACAGTTTTCGTAGAAATCATCTTTGTAAACAGAGCTTAGTACTAATTCCTCTTCTCCGACCATGATCAAATCCTGATATACTGAATCGATGAAGTTGATGTTTACAATAAATGATTTGTTGATTCTGAAGAAGTTCGATGAGGGCAATTGTAAAAGAAGTGTTTTCAAATTGACAGCAGTCATGATGTGCTCTTTTTCAAGATATATGATTACATAATCTTTCAAACCTTTGATGTATTTCACATCATCGTATTTGATTTTAACATGCTTCCAGTTGGAACGGACATAAAAATAGTCATTCGTTTGGTTTTGCTGTAGTAGAAACGATTGTCCCTTTTCCAATTCAAATGCTTCTTTTGCACGGTTCACTGCCTTTAAAAAGCGAGCAAATACGATCGGTTTGGTAATATAATCGACGACACCCAAATCGAAACCTTCCATTGCATACTGAGAGTACGCAGTTGCCATAATCGTTAATGGTTTTTTAGGTAAATTGGCAATAAATTCCAGGCCTGTGATATCAGGCATTTCGATATCTATAAACATCAGATCGACCTCATTCTTCTGTAAAAAAGTATTGGCATCCAAGGCATTGGTAAAGGTTCCGATTAATTCTAAAAAATCGATTTTTTCAATGTTCATTTTCATCCCCTCGATAGCCAAAGGCTCATCATCAATCACTATACACTTCATAAACAGGCAGTATTAATTTGTATTTATCTCTTTGAAAAAGATGGTTAATTCCGTTTTGTATTCTTCTTCAAGGTTTGAAATTTCTAGGTCATACCGATCTTTGTAAACCAAATTCAGTCGTTTTTTTACATTTTCAATTCCAATTCCCCCAATTTTCGACGAAACATAATGTTTTCGTTTTGAATTCACAACGGTAAAATGAATAGATGCCGGGTGTATTTCCAAAGTGATGTAGAGAAAATAAGCAGTTTCATTTTTTCGCACGTGTTTGAATGCATTTTCAATGAAAGTACTAAATAGTAGTGGCTCGATACTTTTGCCAATTCCATTTTCTTCCGAAATAATGGAGAATTTAAAATCTAAATCTGTTTTTCGGATTTTTTCCAAATGAATAAAATTTTCGATGTATTCGATTTCTTTCTTCAGTGGTAAACTTTCATTTGAACAATCATACAACTGATACTTTAACAAATCCGATAAGCCGATGATACTATTTTCAGTTTCAGGGTGATTTGTTTTGTGCATTACTAAAATATTGTTCAATGAATTAAATAAAAAATGGGGATTGATTTGATTTTTGAGATATTGTAATTCCGCCATCAATTTTTCTTTTGCGATTCGTTTGATACGGAGATCACTTGCGTACCAGTATTTGAATAATTTAATTCCGACAGCCATTCCCAAAATCAAACTATTTTGAATAACAAACCCAAGTGTGTAATACCAAAATCCATTCATTTCGAATGTATCATACCGATCCATGAAAATGTACCAGGTGTATATTGTGTAAAATAGTTCTTGAAATAAACTGATTAAAACATAAAGAAAATACCTTTTCCGATATAAAAAATTAGGCATCAGGTAATAGAGATTCAAGGGCACAAGAATTACTGCATGCAAGAAGATACAGCTGATAAATTTTGCCCAATAAGAGGGGGTTCCAAAATCATCTACAACGGTGTGTAATAATTCGGTAAAATAGACTGTAAGCCAAAATAGCAAATACCGTTGGATTCGGTATTTCCACTGTTTTCCAAAAATGAATTTAAAGATGAATGATTCTCTTTCGGTCAAAGTATTCAAATCATTTTCATATTCTTGAATAATTATGTCTGGCATTGAAATAAAACTGTTTGAGTCTCCAACGAAAATACGTATTTTGAACCTCAGAACCTAAGTTTTTCCTGAAAAACAAGCTTGCAGGGAAGTCAAATTATTTAATATCAAAATAGTATTAGTTGAATATAAGCAAAATGAGGTTGCCTCATTACAACAACCTCAATCTGTTACCTACTACAACTAACTATTAAACTATTACTCATTATAGAGTGCTGATTCAAAGAAATAGCTTTCACCTCATTTATAACTGAAGAATATACATTGTTTTGCAATAGAGTAGACAAACCCTACGTTTACTGTCTAGTTCATAAATAAGTAGTTGAAATTTACACGCTAATTCTCCCATTTTCTTTGGATTATTACGCATTTTTATAAGCTGCTGTCAAAAGCTGAAAAACCACTATATTTGTCCAATGGATCAAACTTTCGGGAAAAAATACAAGCTTTGTCGCCAGAAATTGATGGACTCCGTTTTTAAAACCGGCGGGATTGTCAAGCAATATCCGTATGTACTTCATTTCATGGAAATCGAAGAAAAACTGGAGGCTCCATTTCAGGTAACGATCTCTGCTCCGAAAAGAAATTTCAAAAAAGCACACGATCGAAATCGGGTAAAAAGATTGACCCGTGAAACTATTCGAAAGAATAAATTAATTTTGGAAACGTTTATTGAAAACAATGGCAAACATTTTGTTCTGTTTATGATCTATACTGCTAGGGAAGAATTGCCCTATGAAGTACTGCTCAAAAAAACAGAACAGCTTTTTAAACAACTGGTTAAACAATTTGAAAACAATGATACAGCAAAAATCCGGTCTTAACAAAGTGATTCTTTTCACCTTTGTAACTCTTTTTTCCTACACCACTTATGGCCAATCCAATGGTTTCGAGTTGGTCAAAAACATGGAGATCACAGATTTGATTTTCGAAAATCTGGAAAAATACTATGTGGATGAACCACAGGTCGGACATTTGTCTAAAGTCGGTATCGATGCAATGTTGAAAGAATTGGATCCTTATACCGTTTACTATCATGAGGCAAACATGGAGGATTACAAGATGATGACAACCGGCCAATACGGTGGCATCGGGGCTTTGATCCGAAAAGTAGGGGATTATACCTTTATTGCTGAACCGTATGAAGGGAGCCCGGCTCAAAAAGCAGGATTGCTTGCCGGAGATAAAATTCTTTCCATTGATAATAAAAGCATGGTAAAAAAAGATTCTGATGAGGTATCCAGTTCATTGAAAGGACCTAAAGGTTCGACCATCAAAATTGAAGTGGATAGAGAAGGTGAAGGTGTGAAAACAATTTCCGTTACACGGGATGAGATCAAACTTCCAGATGTTCCTTATTCCGGAATGCTGAATGAAAAGATCGGATACATCAAATTGAATAGTTTCACTCAAACTGCAGCATCGGATGTGAAAACAGCTTTCACAGAATTGAAATCAAAAGGAATGAAAGAATTGGTTTTGGATTTACGAGGAAATGGTGGTGGACTCTTGATCGAAGCGGTGAAAATTGTAAACATGTTTGTAAAAAAAGGACAATCGGTTGTAACGACAAAAGGGCGTGTAGCTGAAGAAAATCGTAATTATACAACGATGGAAGAGCCGATGGATTTATCCATTCCGATTGTAGTTTTGATTGATGATGGTTCTGCTTCAGCGAGTGAGATTGTTTCCGGAAGTTTACAGGATTTGGATCGTGCAGTAATTGTTGGAATTACATCGTATGGAAAAGGGTTGGTTCAAAGAACATATGACTTGAAATACGGTTCAAAAATGAAATTGACTATTGCTAAATACTACACTCCTTCTGGAAGATGTGTTCAGCGTTTGGAGTATTACGATCACAAAGAAGGTGAAAAACCAAAGGAAATTTCAGATTCACTTTTGAAGAAATTCAAAACCACAACGGGTAGAGATGTAATTGACGGAAGAGGAATTATTCCCGATGTGAAGGTGACAGAGAAAGAATTCAGCCGTTTGACAACTACGGTTTTCACTAGTAATCTCATTTTCAATTACGCGACCAAGTTCAAATTGAATAATCCAACGATTGAAGCAGCAGGAAAATTTAAACTTTCTGATGCTCAATATGATGATTTTAAGAAATATGTTCTGGCTGAAAAATTCACTTATTCAACGGCCTCGGAAGAAGTATTGGAAAAAATGAAAAAGGTGGCTGAAGAAGAAGGTTATTACGAAGATTCCAAAGCAGAATACGATGCACTTTTGGCAAAAGTTGTTCCTTCTAAGGAAAGAGATTTGGAAAAATTCAAAGAGGAAATCAAAACTTTACTTGAAAATGAGATCGTTTCACGCTATTATTTCCAGGACGGTAGAGCGGAGGATTCTTTCAGAACTGACGTTTATATCGAAAAAGCATTGGAAACGTTAAATAATCTCAAGCAGTACAATACTATTTTAGGAAAATAAGCGTTGGTATCTTTATTCATTCTTTGAAGGGTGATTTTATCCGATTCAAATCTGAATTATCCTCCCCTTAGTCCCCCTCCGAAGGGGGAAGCGTAGGATTCTTCAAAAATAAATATTTAGATTACTGCTATAAAATCATATGTTAGATCGAATTTTTGGATATAAAGTACATTCCTTTTTACAAGTATTGGGAATGTGTGTTCTGGCTTTTGGTCTACCGCTTAATAAAGTCCTGATGTCTATTGGCGCCATTTGGGGAGTCTCCAATTTAATTCTTGAAGCCGATTTTCAATCCTACTACAGTAACATTAAAAAAAACAAGGTCTTTTTGTGGTTATTGGCTTTCTGTCTTTTGCACATCATCGGATTGTTTTGGACTAGTGATTTTGCATATGCCTTACATGATATCAAGATTAAACTTCCGCTTTTGGCAGTTCCTTTGGCTTTGGCAGCACGACCGATTACCGATAGAATTCATATTCATTACATTTTGTATGCCTTGCTGATTTCTCTTTTGCTAACTACCCTTATCAATTTCGGATATTACAATCACTGGTTTGGCGACAAACAATACGTTGATGCACGGCAAATGTCCTTATTTGGATCACATATCCGGATAGGAATATTGATTTCTCTGGGAGCAGGATTATGTTTGTATTTTATATCCTCCAACTATTCTCCGTTCAACAAAGTCATCTGGTATGTCCTTTTTACCTGGTTTTCAGTGTACACCTTCTACAGTCAAATATTATCCGGTGCCGTTTCCTTGCTTATGGTGGTGCTTGTTTTCGTGATTTTTTATGCTAATAAGTACCGGCAAGTTGTTTCTTTCACTGTCTTTGGACTTTTGTTAGTGTCTTTTTACTTATTGTATATTTTTCTTAAGCCAATTGAGGTAGAGAAGGTCAATGTTTCAGCTTTACCCAAAACAACAAAATTGGGGAACCCTTATACGAATGATTTTTCCAACAAAACGATTGAGAACAACAAGCAGGCCTTTATTTCTGTTTGTGATGTAGAATTAAAATCCGAATGGGAAAAGCGTTCCTCGATACCATACGATGGATTTGATAAAAACGGTCAAGTAATCCGTGCGACCATTATCCGGTATCTTTCTTCCAAAAATCTCAGTAAAGATGCTGTTGGAATGCAAAAACTGACCGTGAAAGACATTCAGAACATCGAACACGGAATTGCGAGCGTTGAGTTATTGAAAACGGGAATTATTGCTCGTTTATATGGTATAAAATACCAGATGCATAATAATTCAGATCCAAACGGGCATTCCATTCTCCAACGAATCGAATATTGGAAAACTGGTTCTGAAATCATAAAAAATAATTGGTTAGTTGGAGTAGGTACGGGCGATGTTCAAATGGCATTTGATGAACAGTATAAAAAAGACAAGAGTATTCTTAAACCTGAAAACCGTTTGAGAGCGCACAATACCTATATTACTGTCTGGTTAACGTTTGGTGTACTCGGAATTATCATTTTCTTGGGATTTGTGATTTCTTATTTCCAATTCAATATCAGAAATCGGGAATTATTTCCACTGATGTTCATGGCAGTTGCAATTGTCACTTTTTTCATTGAAGATACTTTGGAAACGCAATTAGGTGTAAGTCTGTTTTCTTTATTTGTGGGACTTTATCTGAATCCGATTACCCAAAAGAGGGCTATGTGATTTTGAATTGATAAGTTTGGAACCAGTTTTCAATTTCTTAGAATTTATGAAAAAGACAATCATACTGCTCTTAAGTTGGTTTTTAGGATTTCTATTTTTCTATTTTTTTTTGTATCCAAAATGTTCGGAAGTTGAGTTGAAACGTACATTTTGGTTGTTATTGTTTTACACCTCACCTGTTGTTTTGTGTTTTTATGCTTTAATTATAATGTTATATTATAAAGTAGCTAAATCGTTCGATCTTTATAGAGGTAGTAGGATGGTTT
>CAIUKX010000085.1 GCA_903899795.1 uncultured Flavobacteriales bacterium | reverse complement strand
CTTTCTCCCTGCACTATCGTTTGGTCTTCGAAAGCTGTTGCTTTCTCTTAACTTGAATCAAAAAGAAAGAACCAAAGAAAAAATTCAAGGCTTGGAAAGAAATGATCTCTTCTATTCGGAAAAATCTACAATGACGGTGATCTGCCTCAATGCTTCAGCAGCTTCCGTCATTGCTTAACGATTTTTCTCTCATGGCAGAAATCATTTCTTTCCGAGGCCATTAACCAATTTCGCTTCGGCTAAAAAGTTTTATATAAAGGTATAAAGAGAACCTTTTTTAATTCATCTTAGAATCAAAAAATATACGCAATCTATTTTACATGCAATTCCCTTTCATCCAAAATTCCACCTTATATTTGTGAAAAAATCGGAATTTATGTCAAAAGTTACCACGCTCAATGAATTTATTATGGACCGTCAGCATGATTTTGCGTATGCTACGGGAGAGTTATCACGGTTGTTAAGCGATATTTCTGTTGCATCTAAAATTGTAACAAGAGATGTGAGACGTGCGGGATTGGTGGATGCCATTCAAGGAGCGGAAGGTGTAACGAATATTCAGGGCGAGGCGCAACAAAAATTGGATTTAATTGCTGATACGCAGTTTATCCGAATGTTTGAGTCGGGTGGTGAAGTATGTGGTATTGCTTCCGAGGAAAACGATGATTTCGTAGCTTTTGATTCAGACTTGTCCAAAAAAGGAAAATATGTTGTTTTGTTCGATCCCTTGGATGGTTCGTCCAATATTGATGTGAACGTTTCCATAGGTACGATTTTTTCGATTTATAGAAGAGTAAGTAAAACAGGCGAATTTGCTACGATTGAAGATATGCTGCAAAGTGGAGCCGAACAAGTGGCTGCCGGTTATGTTCTTTACGGATCATCAACCATGCTGGTATACACAACAGGTGCAGGCGTAAACGGTTTTACATTGGATCCTTCTATCGGTGAATATTGCCTTTCTCATCCGGATATGAAAATGCCTGAGATCGGAAAACAATACTCCATGAACGAAGGGAATATCAATATTTGCGAACAAGGAATTCAGGATTTTATCGCCCATTGTCAAGAGTATGATCCTGCAACGAATCGTCCGTATTCGGGAAGATACATCGGATCTTTGGTAGCAGATTTTCACCGTATTTTGATCAAAGGTGGAATCTACATTTATCCCGACACAAAAAATCATCCGGAAGGAAGATTGCGTTTGATTTATGAATGCAACCCATTGGCCATGATTGCCGAACAGGCAGGAGGATTGGCAACTACCGGAAGAAAACGAATTTTAGACATCAAACCCGAGAAACTTCACCAACGCGTACCTTATATCATCGGTTCTAAACTGATGGTAGAAAGAGTGGTTGGTTTGATTGAGAAATCAAGTGTTGTAGAGAAGTAATCCTTGATTCATAGTGCTTACCTTTAATTCGATGGGCTGCACCCATCGTTGATGAATATCGCCCTTTCAGGGCTTGGAAGTTTATAGTATGATATCGTAGAGATTACCTATATCATAGGGCTACACCCTATGTTCAGGTATTAAGCCCCTTCAGGGCTTTGTTGTAATTCGATGGGTGTAGCCATCGTTAATGAATATGATCCTTTCTTTTCTGCTAATGAAAATACATAGGGTGAAGCCCTATGTTAATTAAGACCATACACTTTCAAGCCCTGAAAGGGCGGAATACTTAATCCCAAACATATCGTTCATCATATTCTATTTGGTGCTTTTTTAAGATTGATATGTATTCATCCTGAAAAGTTTTTTTGCGGTGATGTTCCTTTTGATTAGTAATATAATTGATCACTATTTCTACTTGAGATGGGTTTACAGAAAAAGCACCGTAACCATCTTGCCAGTAAAAATTCGTATAATGCTCGCCTTTTGTTTTTATCCATTTGGAAGAATGTGATTTTAGTTCTTCTACTAATTTTACCAATGTTATTTTTTTTGAAAGCAAACAAAGAATGTGAATATGGTCGGTATATCCACCTATTTTTATGACCTGACATTCTAATTTATTACAGATGCCGCCTAAATAACTATAAAGTTCCGTTTCAATAGGTTGCTGTATTAATGGTTGCCGATGTTTCTTACTAAACACAATGTGGAGATAATTTTTTACGAGTGATTGTCCCATGATTTTATTAATCCCTTTCAGGGTTTTGTTGTTTGGTTATTTTAATTCGATTGGCTACATCCATCGTTAATGAATAGCATCCTTTCAGGGTTTTTTGCGGTTAAAAAAGTATTTGGTTAGATTCTTATACCTTTACTAAGATAATGAAAAAAGATATTTTATGCGCTCCAGCACCTCAAAATAAATTATCCCCAACTCTAAATTTTACCTTGTCAATCCTTCTGAAATCAGTATATTCGCGATCAGATATTTCATGAACACAAAAGAACTCTTAGACCAATTTTCAAAATTAGAAGCAATTGATTCCACAGCGAATGAATTGCAACTCGTGGGTTCACGAATTCATTGGAGCGGATTGGTTGGTTCATCAAAAGCACTGAGTACTGCTGCGTTGTGTAACCAAGTTCCCGGCAATCATCTTTTTATTCTCAATGACAAAGAGGAAGCGGCTTATTTCCTGAATGATTTGGAAAGTCTTTTTCCCGATGAAAAACGGGTTCTTTTTTATCCGGCTTCGTACCGTGTCCCTTATCAGTTGGAGGAAACCGATAACGCGAATGTTGTTGCACGAGCGCAGGTGCTTGAACGCATCAACAACGGTAAAAACGCATGGATAGTAACCTATCCGCAAGCGCTTTTCGAACGCGTACCGACGAAAGTCAATTTAACAACCAATACACTGAAAGTCCAGGTGGGGAAAACCTATTCCATCGACTTCATGAACGAGTTGTTATTGGAATATCATTTTGATCGTGTGGATTTTGTCTACGAACCGGGACAGTTTTCGATCCGTGGTGGAATCGTAGATGTTTTCTCCTTTTCAAGCGATCATCCGTTTCGAATTGAGTTTTTTGGGGATGAGGTAGATTCGATCCGAACCTTTGATGCAACCACACAATTATCGATTCATAAACACGATCATTTCAACATCATTCCGAATGTTCAGGGGAAAATGTCGCACACAACCAACGGGACGTTTCTGAGTTTCATCGGAAAAGCTTCAACAGTTTGGATGTCATCCTATGATCAGTTGGTGAATGTTTTAGAAAAAGAATATGAAAAAGCGGTTCGCCTGCACGAGCAATATTCGGGTGAATTGAAACCGACCATTCCAAGCGAGTTGTATTATCATCCAACGGAATTCAAAAAAGAAGTGGAGGAGTTTTCCATTTTGGAATGGGGTCCGGTATATCACTTTAAGGCGAATCTGGAAAAAACGTTTTCATTTCAGCCGCAACCGAGTTTTAATAAGAACTTTGCGATGCTTCGAACGGATTTAATCGCACGAAAAAAAGCAGGTTTTACCAATTTAATTTTCTCCAATCAACCGAAACAAATCGATCGTTTATTTCAAATTTTTGAAGACATCGGCGGAGAAGTGGATTTCATTCCGATGCATTTTGCCTTGCACGAAGGATTCATCGATCTTGAAAATAAATTGGTGTGTTATACCGATCATCAATTGTTTGAACGCTACCATCGTTTCCGTCTCAAAGAAGGATTTCAGCAAGCGAAACAAGCATTTACACTGAAAGAAATTTACAACCTGCAGAAAGGAGATTATGTGACGCACATTGATCACGGAGTAGGGCAATTTTCAGGACTTCAAACAATTGATGTCAATGGAAAACCACAGGAAGCGATTCGCCTGCTCTATAAAGACGGTGATGTTCTTTATGTTGGAATTCACTCTTTGCACCGTATTTCCAAGTTTACAGGGAAAGATGGTATTGCTCCGAAAATGAATAAACTGGGGACACAAACGTGGACAACCCTTAAAAATAAAACGAAGAAGCGAATCAAGGAACTAGCATTCGATTTGATTCAACTGTATGCCAAACGAAAAAGTCAGCCAGGATTTTCATTCTCTCCGGATTCGTATTTGCAAAATGAGCTCGAAGCTTCTTTCATGTACGAAGACACGCCCGATCAATTGAAAACAACACAGGCGATCAAGGAAGACATGGAATCTTCCACACCTATGGATCGTTTGATCTGCGGAGATGTTGGTTTTGGAAAAACAGAGCTGGCTGTTCGTGCAGCATTTAAAGCCGTAGCAGACAGTAAACAAGTGGCGATTTTGGTTCCGACAACGATTTTGTCGATGCAGCATTACCGCAGTTTTTCGGCACGATTGAAAGAATTTCCCTGCAAAGTGGATTTCATCAATCGCTTTAAATCGGCTAAACAAACGACAGATACGTTAAAGAAACTGGCTTCCGGTGAAATTGATATTTTAATTGGAACGCATGCCATTGTTTCTGAAAAAGTAAAATTCAAGGATTTGGGTTTGATGATCATCGACGAAGAACAAAAGTTTGGCGTTTCGGTGAAAGATAAACTCAAGACCATGCGGGCAACAGTTGATACCTTGACTTTGACAGCAACGCCGATTCCGAGAACTTTGCAGTTTTCTCTAATGGGAGCAAGGGATTTGAGTTTGATCAATACACCGCCTCCGAACAGACAGCCGGTTTTGACGGAAATCATTCAGTTCAATGAAGAAGCCATTCGCGATGCAGTTGCTTATGAAGTCAGTCGTGGAGGACAAGTGTTTTTTGTTCACAATCGTCTGGCAAATATCCGCGAAGTTTCAGGGATGCTGCAGCGTTTGTGTCCCGGAATCCGCGTTGGGATAGGACATGGACAAATGGATGGAAAAGAACTGGAAAAAATCATGTTCGATTTTATCAATCACGAATACGATGTCTTGTTGGCAACCACAATTATTGAATCGGGAATTGATATTTCGAATGCAAATACGATCATTATCAACGATGCACACAATTTCGGATTCAGTGATTTACACCAATTGAGAGGTCGAGTGGGTCGTTCCAATAAAAAAGGATTTTGTTATTTGGTAGCTCCGAAATTCAGTGTGTTGACTTCCGAAGCCAGAAAACGATTGGAAGCTTTGGTGCAATTTTCCGATTTAGGAGCAGGATTCAACATCGCGATGAAAGATTTGGACATTCGTGGAGCTGGAAATATGCTTGGGGGAGAACAAAGTGGATTCATTTCAGAAATTGGTTTCGAGATGTATCAGAAAATCCTGAATGAAGCGATGGAGGAATTGCGGGAAGCCGAATTCAAAGATCTGTTTGCGGAAAGAAATACAGATTCGATGACCTCTTTCGTGCGTGATTGCGTTTTGGAAACCGATTTGGAAGTTAGGATTCCGGATGATTACGTCAATAATGTAGCGGAACGATTGAGTTTGTACCAGGAGATGGACAACCTGGAAAACGAAGAAGCACTGAATAAATTTTCGGAAACATTAATTGACCGCTTCGGACCGTTACCAAAACAGGTAAAAGAATTAATCTTGTCTTTCAAATTGCGTTGGTTGGCTCAAGATTTAGGATTAGAAAAATTGGTTCTGAAAAGCGGAAAGATGTTGGGTTACTTTATCTCCAATCCACAGTCTGCTTATTACGAAACAGATACATTCACCCGGGTATTGAACTACATCCAAAAACAACAAACCGATTGTAAAATCAGTGAACAAAACGATAAACTGAGAATTATTTACTCGAATGTCAACAATTTGAAACAAGCTTTTGAAAAGTTGAATGAGATTAATAATGGTTGAAAAATGGGAAACCATATAAGGCATATAAGAGGGAAGTTGGATGTTTGTAGCTGGATGGTGTGGAGCGGAACCATATAAGAAGGATGTTGGATGGATGTTTGATTATGGCTGATCCTGAAAAATTATAAATTTCGTTTCAAACAATTCATCTTTTTGATTATCTTCATAGAACAATGGAAGAAAAAACAATACACACAAGCAACCCCGCTGAATTCGTTGAACGATTCATTAACCAAACCAATCAATCAGTTTTCCTGACTGGAAAAGCAGGTACAGGAAAAACTACTTTGCTGCAAAAAATCATTGAATCAACCTACAAACAGGCAATCATCGTTGCACCCACAGGAATTGCAGCTTTGAATGCCGGAGGAGTCACGATACATTCTTTTTTTCAATTGCCTTTCGGTGGATTTATTCCCGAGTTCAATGTTGCTCCCCAGTTTACGGAAGGAATGAAATTGGAATCGAAAGATAGTTTATTGCGCCATTTCAAAATGAACAGTCAGCGTAAAAACCTGATTCGAAGCATGGAATTGTTGATCATCGATGAGGTGAGTATGCTCCGTGCCGATTTGCTGGATGCAATGGATTGGAGTTTGCGGAATGTTCGGAAAATCAATCGGCCGTTTGGTGGAGTTCAGGTTTTATTCATCGGAGATTTACTGCAGCTCCCGCCGGTTGTAAAACAGGAAGAATGGTCAGTCTTAAGAAATTATTACAGCGGAATGTTTTTCTTTCATGCTAAAGTAATTCAGGAACAACCGCCTCTTTATATTGAATTGTCTAAAATTTACCGTCAAAGCGATGAAGATTTTATCAATGTTCTCAATAATTTGCGGAACAATGAAATCACTGAAAATGATTTGGCGGTGATGAACAAATATGTCAAGTCCGATTTTGATCAGACGAAACACGAAGGATACATTACATTGACGACGCATAATGCGAAAGCAGACGAGATCAATGGTCAAGCATTGAAAGCATTAGATGCGAAATCATATAATTATGAGGCTGAAATAGTCGACGAATTTCCGAAACATTTGTTTCCATTGGAAGAGACGCTTGAACTGAAAGTAGGAGCACAAGTGATGTTCATTAAAAACGACATTTCTTTTGAAAAGAATTTTTTCAATGGAAAAATGGGTAGGGTAGAGGCCCTTGGACAAGATGAGATCATGATTCATTTCCCGGAAGAAAAAAAGACCATAGAAGTCCAAAAATACGAGTGGACGAACATTCGCTATGTACTGGATGACAAAACGGGAGAAATTGCCGAAGAAATATTAGGAACGTTTGTTCATTACCCCTTGAAACTGGCTTGGGCAATTACCGTTCATAAAAGTCAGGGTTTGACTTTCGATAAAGCTGTTTTGGATGTATCGCAGGTTTTTGCACCCGGGCAGGCATACGTTGCACTTTCGCGTTTGAGGTCCTTAAACGGATTGGTATTGACCAGCCCGATGCGAATGAATGGCTTGTCCAACGACAGAAATGTAGTTGAATACGCGACCAATAAAGCAGATGAGACGAAACTGGAAGAATCCTTGAAAGCCGGATCAAAACTATTTTTATTGAATTCATTGGTCGATGCTTTCGATTGGCATGAATTGATCAGTAGTTGGGCAATTCATGAAGCAAGTTACAAGAACGTAACGTCGAAATCGGAAAAAGGAAAAGCAAAAACCTGGGTGACTCATCAAGCGCAGGCGATCCAGTCGACTTTAGATCCTGCAAAGAAATTTCAAAATCAGTTGCTGGTATTGTTCGGAAAAGAGCAAATGGATTTGGAGCACATCCATGAGCGGGTTCAGGCAGCCTATTCCTATTTTTTCAAAATATTCGATAACGTAGTTTATTCTACCTTGAAGCAAATTGCCGAGATTGAACGAAAATCGAAAATCAAACAATACCTTGATGAATTACTAGAGCTAGATCAAATGCAGATCGAAGTGGTATTGAAATTAAAGAAAGCGAGATTATTATTAGAATCGGTTGTTGCCGGAAAGGAAATAACCAAAGCAGTCATCTGGAATGAAGAACTGAAGAACTACAAAACGGCTAAAATTGAATTGATTCGTCAGGAAAAGAAACAAGCCCGATCCTTATTGGATCCCGATGATGAGGAAGAAGAAATCATCTACACAAAAATCAAAGAAAAGCAGAAGGATAAAAAAGAACCGAAAGAGAAAAAACCAACATTTGAAATTACCCTTGAAATGTTGCGTGAAGGTTTGAAAATGGATGAAATTGCCCGTCAACGTCAGCTTTCCGAGAAAACAATTATAGGACATTTCGTTACGTTGCTGCGTGCAGAAAAAATGGAATTAACCGAATTATTGGACAAGGACCGAATTCGTGAATTGGCGTCCTATTTTGAAGGATACAACGAACCAACCGTTTCACCATTGAAAGAACAATTAGGTGATTTGGCAACGTGGGATGAATTGCGGTTGTATAGGGCGTCTTTAAATACCGGGGAATAAATCCCCCGGTAATTGATAGATATTATCCTCGTCTTTTTTCCAAAAGGACCATCATCATAAATGACAATAAAATCCGTTCGCTGTCGCCTTCATGAAATTCGCCTGTTTTTTCCAATCTGAAACTTTTACCCAAAAGCGATTTTTCTTTGGATAGACGTGCAACTGTATTTCCGTTTTTATCAATAACGCCGTATTTCGGATTGAAAACATAACCGGTTAAAAGGCCAACTATTGGAATTTCACTGAATAAGGTATCAAATACTTTGCTCCAGGGATTTTCTTCTTTAATCGTAAATTCTGAATTTTTATCTTCATCGAAAATAACGTAATGAGCTCTCCAAATTGAGCGCATTCCTTTTCTTCCGACGCTTCCGATTGCGATGTCATTGTTATTTGTGAATTCGTAATTGGCATTGAAATCAATCATTTTGTTCGCGTTGATTTTATAGCACAATTCCGATTTTGTTTCATCCGAATAAATCATAATTGCTTCCTTCAGGCGAAACATTTTTTGACGTACGTAAGCCACCGTTTTTCCTGTAGCATCTTTCGCTACAAAGTCATTCGCTAATGTTGTCAGTTTAAAAGAGAAGGTCAACGGGTAATTAAAATCTTTAATGTCAGCACTTTTAACAAAGGTGCTGTCTAATAATTCTTCGTGTTGCATGTCGTTAGTTTAAATTGAGGGATAAAAGTAGGGGCGTTGCATTGCAACGCCCCTACTTTATTATTTGATCAATATTTTATTATTTAGTCCCTAAATGCTGCCTCATCCCTGAACAATACATCACATACCTAGGGATTGATTGTGACACAAAGTATGGCAGGTTCATCGTGCCTCAAGATAGGATTAATAAATATGTACCTGTCCTTGAGGAGCTTC
Organism: uncultured Flavobacteriales bacterium; assembly: GCA_903899795.1. Lineage (GTDB taxonomy): Bacteria > Bacteroidota > Bacteroidia > Flavobacteriales_D > Crocinitomicaceae > CAIUKX01. The sequence goes on along the minus strand of CAIUKX010000085.1, from coordinate 15 downwards.
TTTCAAGACAGTGGG
>CAIUKX010000084.1 GCA_903899795.1 uncultured Flavobacteriales bacterium | reverse complement strand
TGAGGTAATTGACATCTCTTTTTGAAATGGTTGGGATTGGAAATAGAACTCTTTTCTTTTTGGTAAAAGGACTCAAAAGTGCTAGCCAGATATTTTGGCTGTTATTTCCAAGTTCGGTTGAAATGTAAATACCATGATCTTTAAGAATAGGTTTGCATTTACCGAATGAACTTTTTCCAACAGCATCAAATACAAAGTCATATTTTTCATCAGTTTGGGTAAAATCTTCATTCAAATAATCGATCACTTTATCAGCTCCAAGTGATTGCACAAGCTCAGTATTTTTAGTATCACAAACTGCAGTAACTTTAGCTCCAAGATGTTTAATTAATTGGACAGCAGCTGAACCTATAGCCCCTGTCGCACCATAAATCAAGATGTTTTGGTTGGATGAAACTTTTGCTGCACGTATATCAGATAATGCATAGTGTGAACCTTCCGTAATTGCTGCTGCTTCTCTGAAAGATACATTTTCAGGCATGTGGCTAATTGGAGCATTTTCATTGATGGTCATGTATTCAGCATGAGCTCCGAATGTTTTGTCATTGTATCCGAAAACCCGATCTCCGACGGTAAAAAAAGTCACATCTTTTCCAGTTTCTTCGATAATTCCGGCAAATTCATTTCCAAGTGTTTTATTTTTTTGTTTGAACAATCCGCTGAATAAACGAGAAATGAAATATTCAGCACTGCGGAAACCACAATCAGTACGGTTAACAGTTGTTGCATAAATTTTCACAAGAACTTCATTCTCCTGTGGAAAAGGTTTTTCAATCTCTTTCAATTGAATAACTTCCGGAAGACCATATTGTGTATGGATTGCAGCTTTCATTTTTTCGTATTTATTGTACCAAAGGTAACGAAAGATTTAATCTGATTTTGTCTTGTTGAACTTTTAAGAGTATTAAATCAGGATAGAGTAGAAGGCTAGTATACCGAATGAAATAATGATTAATCCTGAAATTTGGTTGACAAGGATCAATCTTTTTGGGGTTATTTTTGATTGAAATAAACTGACCACAGAACTTAAAAACAACCACCATACAGCTGAACCAAGAAATACACCGAGTACCAATGTTATCGATGAAGCATAACTTGTTTCTGCAGATCCAATTCCTAGTCCTGCGAAAATGGCAAGAAAGGATAATATCGTTGAAGGATTTGTAACGGTAAGAAAGAATGTTGAAATGAAATTACTGAAAAGACCTTTACTTATGACTGCTGCCTTTTCGGATGGAGGTATGCTGCGGAATGATTTTATTCCCAGATAGATCAAAAATAAGCCTCCGATTAATTTCATCCAAAATTCATAAGTCAATAGGAGCGATGAAACTGCTGTTAACCCAAATCCTGCAATAATTCCATAAACAGTATCAGCTAAAGCTGCACCCATTCCGGTTACAAAACCAGATGTACGACCTTCTGTCAATGTTCTTTTTATGGTCAAAACACCAATCGGACCAACGGGAGCCGCAACAGAAAGACCGATCAATAATCCTTTGAGCAGGTATTCGGTTGTCATATCAGTGTCAATTTTCGGGTATTAAAATTTCCATCCCAATTTAACCGATACTTCGGGAGTAAAGAGCATTGGAGTATATTTTATATTTGAAACATATACGCTGTTGCTTCCAGCTATTCGTGTATGCAATGCCAGCCAAGGTGAGGTGTATAATCCCTTCCATAAAGGGATGTTGTAACCTCCGCCCAGACTAAAAACCCAGCTTTTTTTCCAGGAAGCATTATTTTGAAGGGTAACGATATTATTGTTCCAATAACCGATTCCAGGACCAAACCACAATCCTTTAAAATCCTCTTTGAAAAAATATTCACCTGAAACACCAACGGCATGGGTCCTATCTTTCTTAAAGCCATCTTGTAGAACAAAAGATGGAGTATTGGCTTCAGCATAGGAGACTCGAACTCGCATTTTTCCTTTACCACACCATGCAGTACCAATAAAACCGTTTAAGATATAGGGTAAAAGATCTTGCTCAATACCTACACTTAATCTGTTTGATTTTGATTTAGGGAGATCTTGTCCAAAGCTTATGGTTTGAGCTTGAAAGAAGATGAGCAGTAGTAATGAATTGAGTTTAAGAATCATTTGTTTATCAAAATGTGCAGAACAAATGTAATTTTTTCAGCTGAAATTTATTCCATTGGTGTGCAAATTTCAATAAGGAAACCATTCAAATCTCTCACATACGCAACAACTTGTCCCCAAGGCTTGGTTTTGGATTCTTCGACAAGTACAGCTCCAGCTTCAATTGCTGATTTAATTGCTGATTCAACATCATCAGTCGTAAAACCGATTTCAATTCCAAAAGGTTTTTGTTGTATACTACTTTCTATAAATCCCGCTTTAAGATTTGAATTAGCCAAACTCGTTGAAGCAAAAGATAGTGTTGTTTCACCAGTTAGAAGTTCCCCATAAGAACAATCTGGAGTGATGAATTTTGCAGTGAAGCCAAATGCTCTTTCGTAAAACTCAATTGTCTTAGCGACATCCTGAACGTAGAAAATAGTGTATGCAAATTTCATCATTGTGTGATTTGTTTTTTGTAGAAGTAAATATCACTTTTTATTCCAATTATCATACGTCATTTCAAACTTAATATAATTCCCCCCATATTTAGGACAACTAATTAAAGTGTAAATTTGTTAGTTGAAATATGAAAAAAGAGAGACGTAAATTCAGTGCTGCTTTTAAGACAAAAGTAGCCTTGGAAGCGAT
>CAIUKX010000083.1 GCA_903899795.1 uncultured Flavobacteriales bacterium | reverse complement strand
GCAAGGTTTCAACTCAATCTACATGATGTATGATTCTGGTGCAAGGGGTTCGAAAGAGCAAATTCGTCAGTTATCAGGTATGAGGGGATTGATGGCTAAGCCTCAAAAATCTGGAGCTAGCAGTCAGGATATTATTGAAAACCCGATTTTATCAAACTTTAAAGAAGGTTTATCGATTCTTGAGTACTTTATTTCAACTCACGGTGCTCGTAAAGGTTTAGCGGATACAGCGTTAAAAACTGCTGATGCTGGATACTTGACACGTCGTTTGGTTGACGTAGCTCAGGATGTTGTTATCAATGTTCCGGATTGTGGTACATTACGCGGATTGATGGCTACGGCTTTGATGAAAAATGATGATGTAGTAGAACCATTATACGATAGAATATTAGGAAGAACATCAGTTCATGATATTTTCCACCCTGAAACTGAAGAATTAATCGTAGGTGCAGGTGAATTGATCATTGAAGATAAAGCTGCTTTGATTGAAAAAGTTGGAATTGATGAAGTAGAGATTCGTTCGGTATTAACTTGTGAAACTCGTCAAGGAGTTTGTGCGAAGTGTTACGGAAGGAACTTATCGACACATAGATTAGCTCAAAGAGGTGATTCAGTTGGGGTTGTTGCAGCTCAATCGATTGGTGAGCCTGGTACACAGTTGACATTACGTACGTTCCACGTTGGGGGTACTGCTTCGAATACTGGTTCTGAATCTGATTTGAAAGCAAAAGCTACAGGTCGTTTAGAAATTGAAGAACTTCGTACAATTGAGAAGAAAAATCCAGATGGTACAACGAAATTTGTTGTGGTTGGACGTTCAGCGGAATTGAAAATTATTGATGAGAAAACAGGAATTGTATTAATGAATACAAACATTCCTTATGGATCAGAAATGGTTATAGCTGGTAGCGGTCCAATTAAGAAAGGCGATGTTATCTGTAAATGGGATCAATACAATGCTGTCATTGTTTCTGAAGTAAATGGTAAAGTTTTATTCGATAATATTACGGAAGGTATAACTTGTCGTGAAGAAGTCGATGAACAAACGGGATTTGCTGAGAAAGTAATTATTGAGTCAAGAGATAAAAAGAAAAACCCGTCGATTCACATTATCGATGCAAAAACGAAAGAAGTTTTACGTGAGTACAGCTTACCGGTAAATGCACACGTTTCTGTGAAAGATGGAGATACAATTGAAGCAGGTGAAATCTTGGTTAAAATACCTAGAACAGCAGGTAAAACTGGAGATATTACTGGAGGTTTACCACGTGTAACAGAGTTATTCGAGGCACGTAACCCTTCAAATCCTGCAGTTGTTTCTGAAATCGATGGTATTGCTGAATATGGTAAAATCAAACGTGGAAATCGTGAGATTCAAATTACCTCAAAAGCTGGTGATGTTCGTAAATACTTGGTACCGCTTTCTAAACACATTCTTGTTCAAGAGAATGATTTCGTTAGAGCTGGACAACCATTATCAGATGGAGCGATTACTCCGAATGATATTTTGAACATCGAAGGTCCTACGAAAGTTCAGGAGTACATTGTGAATGAAATTCAAGAGGTATACCGTTTGCAAGGAGTGAAAATCAATGACAAACATTTCGAAGTAATTGTTCGTCAGATGATGTTGAAATCCGAAGTAATTGATGCGGGTGATACTAAATTCTTGGAAGGTCAATCAGCTCGTAAGGTTGATATCATGGAAGAGAATGATGCTATTTACGGAATGAAAGTGGTTGTTGATTCAGGTGAATCTACAGCATTGAAACCAGGTCAGATTATTTCCGCTCGTGCTTTAAGAGATGAAAATTCTCAATTGAAACGTGGAGATAAGCAATTGGTGGATGCTAGAGATGCAATTCCTGCAACTTCGACTCCTTTGTTACAAGGAATCACAAGAGCTTCCCTTCAAACAAAATCGTTTATTTCTGCTGCTTCTTTCCAAGAAACAACAAAAGTTCTAAACGAAGCTGCCTTGGCTGGAAAAGTGGATCACTTGTTAGGTCTAAAAGAGAATGTAATTGTTGGTCACTTGATTCCTGCTGGAACTGGAGAGATC
>CAIUKX010000082.1 GCA_903899795.1 uncultured Flavobacteriales bacterium | reverse complement strand
GGGCGTAGTTTGAGGATGTTAGACAGTCCATCTGTCATTGTTATGATATTTTCTTTGATACGGGAATCCGACGAGGAAGACCAGGTATTCGCTCCTGCCGTTAAATACACACCTGCTCCTCCTACCCAATAGATGTAGAATGTAGTATAATAGTTGGCAGTTCCATATCCATAAGTCATAAGTTGAAACGAACCTGTATTCTGACCGTTTGTGAAAAGAATAGAAGAACCATTTTGTAAAGTAGCAGATGCACTTGAACCAGGGACGAAGGTTAATTGAGAGCCATAGGTATTCCATTGCTGTGAAACTGATAATGATATTTGTGAAGAGAGGGTACAGACAGGGTAGATATTACAAGTTAATGTAAGAGGCTGAGATACACCACCGACTAATTGAGAAGCAACGGTGTTAGTATAAACGGGTGCCGATAAACACGAGATGTAGCCATAGGTGAAGATATTTCCCGACATGTAAGCATTTCCTTGAACATGTAAGCGATACCCTGGAAGAGGGGAATTAGTTCCTAATCCTGTTGCCCCTGTTGAACCTTGAACGACCATACATGAACCTGTGGCTGAGTCATAGACATACCAATTACCACCTCCCCCACCAGAGCCAGTACCACCCGACCCTACATAATATTGACGACCTCCTGCCCCTGAGCAATTATATAAAATGTTAGCATCTGACCCCGAACCATTAATAACCATAGGACTACCTGCCGAAGTATTAACTATCAGAGCAGTCCCTCCTCCACCATTAATGGTAATGGGAGTATTAGCAATAATTCCTCCACCTGCCCCAATTTGAAGGCGATTGGTAACTCCTGCTGTTCCTGTGGAAAAGTTTATATTGCCCGAACTATCCGCATACATATTTGCGTAATTTGTAGTAGAAAGGTAATACAGGTAGAAAACTTGGCTGAGGTTCATTGTTAAATTACCTGATATGCTGGTATCTCCTGTTGCGCTAATTTTCATGCGAGGAGTGGTTACATTGTTAGTAAAAAAGCAGATAGGCGTTGCTGTTGCGGTTCCAATATCAAATGCATAAGGAATGCCTGATCCAAATAAGCCCGTCCCTCCTGAATTATCCATGCCGATGTATGCTATCCCCGCTCCTCCATTGGAGTTGAAGTTCATATACATCGCATTCGCACTGTTATTGATTAATTGAAGTTGGTCGCCTCCACTTGCTTGGGTAAGAACCAGCGTACCGCCTGAATTTAGCGTCATATAGTTGGTTCCGCCAACATACCATTTTTGCGATTGTCCCGTTGGGCAACTGTACCATAATGTATTAGCATCAATTCCTAATGAATAGGGATAGCCAGTTGAATTACCAGGATAAAGAATAAGGCGGTCTCCTGTTCCTCCTGATATTCCAGTAGAAGGAGGGGCAACGCCACCTCCAATACTGGTAAGAGGCAACGCAACGGAACCCGCATAGATTGTCATTTGACCCGTGTTATTGGTGGTAGGGTTAGCGGTTGTATTGCTGACGTTGATTTGTGCATCATAATTTGCATTCGTTCCAGTGTGTGCGTAGATGTACTCGTTATAGACTCCTCCCGCCCCTGTGAATTGAACACGGTTTAAATTGGTAGAGTTGTTTTGTCCCAGAGTAGCGCTACCAGAACTGATAGAATTGAGGAAAGTAGATGAACCTGCAAAATAAACGGGTTGGTTGAACTGGTTGGTTCCCGTCCATGTATTATTTAAATTTAAAATACCCGCACCTATTCCTGCTATTGCTGTATCTACATAAGTTTTATTTACTAAATCAGAAGCAACCGCCGGCGTAAATGATGTTTGACCATGTGTTAAAGTTGCTAAACCTACAACATTTAAAGTTGAATTGCAGGTAGTTGCACCAGAAAATGTATTTGAACTAGAAAATGTATTGCTAATTGATAAACCAGCTTTTGAATTTAATTGAGCTTGAATATCTGATGTAATACTTGATATATATGATGATGGAATTGATGAAATTAAATTTTTATTCACATCATAAATTGCAACTGTGGAAGATGAAGCAGATGAAACGCTGAGATTTGGAACTGTGAGCTGAGAATTTATAGTTTGTGGATTATATGATACTGTTGATAAATATGTTGTTGGATCTACTAACTGACCGTTGACGTATAATTGATCTGTATTATTGATTTGCAACCCATCTAATGAGTTCGGATACATTATTTGAATTCCATTTAATGACATTGTGATTTATAATAAAGTAAGAAAATTATTTTCTCTTATTATAATATAATAATGAGTTTCGAATTAACTAAAAATAAGCTATCAAATCAAATTATGCCCTACGATCACCAAGTGAAGAAATCAGATGATCCATTACCAAGGAGTGCCGGCATCATCTGGATCATGTCGGGAAAAAAGGGAAGTGGTAAATCAAATTTAATTTTGAATGTTCTGAAGCGGAAAGGATCACCTTATAAAAAATTTTACGATAACATTTTCCTCATCTCACCAACTGCAGGGAAAGACGAGAAATTCAAAAAATTCATTGGTGAACTGGAGAAAGAGGGGAAATATTACGATACACTGGATGAGTCAATTATTGATGCGGTGCTGAAACAAGTAAAAACATTTAATGAAGACTTTGACGAGGGAGAAGAGGGAAGAAAGCCGGAAAATTTGCTAATTCTCGACGATTGTATCCACTTGATGCCAAAAAGCAACACAATATCAAATATCAATCAATTGTTTACAACTTCAAGACACAACCAGCTGTCGGTCTGGGTAGCCACTCAGAAATACAACAAAATCAACCCGCTGATCAGAGCAAACGCTGACTTGATCAGTTTTTTCAGATCTGACAACAGAAAGGAGATTGCAACACTCATAGACGATATCAACGTTGAAAAAAAATTATTTGAGCAAATTTACGAGTTCTGCACAAATGAACCAAATAGTTTTATGCATATTTCACTGTTTGGTAAAATCAAGTTTTATAAGAAATTTGATAAAATAAATATCTAACATAAATATATATAATGATTTGTCAAATAGTAATAAGCAATGCATCACTTACCAACTACGCCGTGGGATTGGTTGGCAACTGGAAACTAAGATTAATAAGTCTAACTCATGATGATTCAAACAATTACAACACTTACCAACATTATATAGAGTTG
>CAIUKX010000081.1 GCA_903899795.1 uncultured Flavobacteriales bacterium | reverse complement strand
GGCTTCTGGTGTAGCTTTTACTTTTGGTGCTTTACTTCCAACGCTGGCAACACTTTTTCTTCCGTTGAAAGGATTGGAATACTACATCTATGGATTTGCAATCTTCTTTCTCATACTTTTGGGTATTTTGGCCGCACATACCGGAGGCTCAAGCATCAAAAGAGGTATTATTCGAATCGCTTTTTGGGGAACAATAGCAATGGGATTAAGTGCTCTTGTAGGACATTTATTCGGTGTAACGATTTAAGAAATACTACCTTTTTTTGAGATAATTCTGACAGCGTAACAATGCATTTTCACGGATATCCTCCCAAAAGAAGTTGATGTCTCCTATGTGATAATTCTTCATGGTAAATGCCAGAAAACGATATGGGAAGTGGGGCACTGTTACCCAAACAATACCGTTATCAAGGTGAGTTGTGAAACTGTGTTTATACATTTTGTCGTTTGAGAACAAAAATCCTTTGTGAAGCTTTCTGCCAGCAACGGCAGACGAATCCCACGTGACAGGATTAATAGCTGCCTTTCCATGGTACCACTTGTATGAAATTTTATGAACCCTTCGTTTACAGGTATTCCACGATACGAAACCTCCGATTTCATCCGGATGTGTCATCAAAGGAATCGTTTTATATTCATCCAATGGAATGCCAATTCCAGGCAAATAAGCAGCTACTAATTGTTTTTGCAGGTCTTTTCCATCAAAAAAATCGCGTAAAAGCATTGAAACATGGGTCGTTCCCTGACTATGTCCGGCCAAAATAATTCCCTTTCCTTTGTTGAAATTTTTCAAATAATATTCGAAAGCCTCCTTTACATCTTCGTAAGCAAATAAAAGAGCTTCTCTTCCCCCGCTATCCAGGTTGAAATACGAACGTAAATGCGCTTGACGGTAATACGGAACGTAAACATTTCCAGCCGAACTCCATGCCGAAGCCTGATATTTAACTACTGAATACACTTTTTTCTGCTGCTCTTTGTCATCTATACTTACATTCCAGCGCTTATCTGCCGAAGAAGTTATGAGAGTTGGATATACATAGAAAACATCGATCGAGTCGTTTACAGGTTTTGTGAAATACGAAAAGTTAATCGTCGAATGAGTTGGTAACACTGCCCAATTGGATGTATCGGCATAATCAACTTTTTGAGTAAAAGCAACACATCCTGTATATGCAAGCAGTAATAGTGTAAGTATGTTTTTCATTTTTATTAGCAGTGGAATCATGAGAAAATTCAAAATTCTGTGCAAAAATACATACTTTTTAAATCATATCGCATTTCTTGAGCACAAGACTGTTTATCTCACTTGACCACCCGGAGGCTTTCGTAGATTTGGCATATTTAATGTAAAAGTTATTTCAAAGTTTCTTATACAGATATTAAAACCATCTATTGCATCTCTATATTTATATCCAAAATCTTTCGATAAATTTGTTAATTGATCAGCATCTTTCCAAAATTCTTCGGTTAAAGATTTTATTTTCTCTATTTCTTCTGGTGAATGTGGTAATTCTGACATTTTAATGATAATTATACCGCAAATAATCCACAATAGGGATAGGTGCGTTTTTTTTTATAAATATCTATTGACCCAGAATCTTGTTTTTATTTATGTAATATAGAATTGAAAACTGTCCAAAAAAGGGATACACTGTTCCCAAACCTTTGCTTCCATTTCCATAAAAGACATTGTACCCTCCTGTTAAGTTCAATTTTACGTAACTTACACCCACAGGCAATGAATAACTCACACCCGTTTCGAGTGATAAAAGTGCTCCGTTGCTTGGAAGTGAATTAAAAATTGAAGAACCATAATTGGCATGTGCATACCCGGCGTTCAAGCGTAACAAGGGATGAAGGTTTTTTGTCGGTCTGAAATATTTGATCAGTGAAACTTCTGTTTCCAGCGTTGAGATTCCGTTTCTGGCTATATCAGTCCCCAAACGCGAACTCACCAAATTAAATCCAATGGTCACTTTGCCTTTCAAAATTTTTGAAGAAGAAAACTCACCGGTAAAACCGTTTTCCCAATAAAAACCGGTAAACTTTTTACAACGAATTCCGACAGAAAGGTTGTAATTTTTAGTACTGTCCTGTGCTTCCGAAAAAGACGAAACAAGTACCAACAACAAGGTTATACACAATCTTTTCATAATGCATTTTGAATTTCTGCAAAAATCGTTTGCTGGTTCGTTTGGTCTTCGGAAGATACAACAGGCCTACCTTTTAAGCGAGTCAATACATGTAAGTTGGAATTCACCATATTGACTGTTATTCTACTTCCATCCGATAATTTCAATCCTTTATAGAGCAGAGCAGCACTAACCGGATCGGCAGCATCGTCCTTTGTTGATTTATAAATCGTCATTTTTACATTTTCAGGAAGTGAAACGCCTTTTTTGAGTCCTTTTTGAATCAATTTTGTAAACTTATTTAATTGCTGCAACGCTTGGTATGGCCTGTATTTATACCAAAAACCGTTTTCACCAGGAGAAAGATCCGAAGGACTGTAAGATAGTATCGGACCAACAATGGCAACGGATGTAAGAATTTTATTAGAAGGAACGACAATTGGATCGATCAGGAAGATCTGTCTTAGCACATCTGTATTTATTTTCGATGCAGTTACCGCATTTAACACGAGTGGACAACCGGTTGAAGAGCCAGCCAAATGAATGTTCTTGTAACCCAAATTACGAAGTTTATTGTATTCATCGATGATCGGTTGCTGCCAGTCTTCCCAGCTTGCTGCTTTGAAATCGGAATAATCTCTTCCATGTCCGCCTAATAGTACAATGGAAGTATAAAATGCATTTGTTTGTTTAGCAAAATCTCTAAATTCACTCCATTCAAATGTTGTAGCACTGAATCCATGCGCACAAATGACAACCGGTTTATTCAAGTCGGCAGGACCAGGATTTGGAAGCGCTACCGAAAGAAGAAAGTTCTCGGGATGTGTCAAACTTGAATCGTTGATCAACGTTCCGTCTAAATCAACTGCATTGTTGATCGGAGGCATTTTTCCACCTTTCTTACATGATTGGAAAGTAAATCCAACAAAAAGCAGTACCCAAAAAACATATTTCATTCTGAACCATTTAGTTGGTCAAATTTAACAGTTATTTTGAGAAATAAGAAGGATACTTCAAATAGCTCAAGGAATCGTTACCGCTTTTACATAGTTAAGAAATTCTCCCAGGTGATTTTTCCCGAAAAAACAGTGTTTCCGTTGAATATCCATTACTTCAATTGTCCCTTTTTCACCATCCAGTATGATGGTATACAAAGGTCTTTCATAGGTAATTACTTCACTTTTTATTTTAGGGGAATTGAGACTACTCAAAGCGTTACTCAAATCGGAAACCAAATTTTCCAAATCTGCTTTGTTGGTAATTAATACGGTCGCCATAACACTGAAACCTTCATTAAAATCAATGTGCAACAGGTAACTTTCAGCTTTGTTGGGTTCTGTCGTTTTGGTATAAGTGCATTTGATTCCACCGATTGTTTTGGTAGAAATGGTTTCTTTGACTTTTTGGGAGAACAAACTTCCCGTCAATAAAATAGCGAAGGAAAATAATAGTGCTTTCATCTGTTTTGAATTTAAGTTAGTACGAATCATTAGATGACTTTTATAAAAATGATGAACCTATTTTCAAATATATAGAAAGGAAGTTTTGGATCTTGGAATTTATGAAGTATTTAACACGAAAGCGGAACTCAGGGAATTGAAATCTAAATTACGTCCGGTAAAGTTGTGAAAGGGAGAAAGGGGTTTTTCATTTATTTCCCCATTTT
>CAIUKX010000080.1 GCA_903899795.1 uncultured Flavobacteriales bacterium | reverse complement strand
CTGAAAGAACTATACATCGGCTTTTTTCTTTCCTTTTCGCTATCTTTGTAAAATAAAATAGAATACTCCCATGAAAATAAAATTCTCCAGTAAACCTTCTTCAGGTATAAAATCCAACTTTACAAAATATACTGTGAAGGAAAATACTGAATTAATGGTTTTCTTATTAGCTTCAATGCCCGGTAAAAATCGGAATAACATCAAGACATTACTACGGGATAAATTTGTGGAAGTTGATCAAAAAGTTCAGACACAGTATAATTTCCCTTTACATACTGGACAAGTTGTTTCTATTCGCCCAAAAAAAGGAACGCTACAACAATCATCCTATCAGGGACTGGAAATCATTCATGAAGATGCAGACATCATTATCATCAATAAAGAAGCTGGATTATTAACCATGGCTTCCAGTAAAGAAAAAAGTAAAACTGCTTATGCGACACTGAGCGCACACGTCAAAAAAGCTAATTCTGAGAATAAAATTTTTATTGTTCACCGTTTGGATCGGGAGACTTCAGGTTTGCTTTTATTTGCCAAAAATGAAGAAATGAAAACAAAACTTCAGGAAAACTGGAACGATACAATTCAGGAACGAACTTATATTGCTTTGGTTGAAGGGAAAGTCGAACAAAAAGAAGGAACCATTACTTCCTATTTAATTGAAAGTGAAAAATCCATGCTGGTACACTCTTCTCAAGATCCAAAAAAAGGAAAAAAGGCTATTACACATTACAAATTGATGAACTATAAAAAAGGATTGTCCTTACTTCAAGTCAATTTAGAAACTGGAAGAAAAAATCAAATCCGTGTCCACATGCAGGATCTTGGACATCCGGTAGTAGGCGATAAAAAATATGGTTCAACGATAAGCCCTATTGGACGATTGGGACTTCATGCACAAGTTCTGGCTTTTACTCATCCAAAAAACGGAAAATTAGTCCGCTATGAATCTCCTATTCCAAAAAAAATTTTAGCAGTGTTTTAATCGAATTTCATCTTTGATCTTCTTCAAATCCTGATAAACTTCCATAAAACTCGGTCTTTGACGAACATCTTCCCGGAAACAACGGGAAATTATCATTTTCAAACTTGAAATCAAATCTGATTCGTCTTCATCTTCTGGAATCCTGGTTGCCATGTCATCCAATAAACATCCGAATGCCCGAACATCAAGCCGTTCAATTAATTCTCCTAGTTCATTTTCTTTGTCATAAGGAGTCGCAGCGCCAAAATCACCCAGTAATGCATTCCCCATAGTATCCACCATTGTATTGTGCGCATATATATCTCCGTGGGAAATTCCTTTTTCATGCAGGTGGACCAAAGCTGAAACAACGCTCAATCCGATATTGATAATTTCATCTATATAAAAACGATTCTCTCTTGAAAATACATCGCGTGTACACGTTTCAAACGTTGGAGGTTCACCTAAATTCTTGTATTCAGAAGAAATCAATTCCATCACTAAAGCATGCCTTCCCTCAGGATGATCATTGACTTCGCCCATAATCAAAACTAAGTTCTCATGGAGTCCGGCTGCAATACACATCCGCAATTCATCATCAGGATATCCATCACTGGTTACCCCACCTTTGAAAACTTTCACAGCAACTTCTTCACCACCTTTGGTTTTTAACTTTGCTTTGGAAATAATCCCTGAAGAACCTTCCCCAATTTGATCCATGATTTCAAGATCATTCCAGGCGATTTTATCCAATGGAGTTGTAGAAAGAATGGGGTAAACACAAGGATTTCCGGAAAAAGCCAGCCATGACAAACGAGGAAGTTGAAACAACCAGGTTGGAAAAGACTGAAAATCATTCGCCCCCAATCTTAACAACTCAAGTGCACGACATTTTACCATTTCATCAGGAAGAGAATTAATTTTATTCCCCGAAAGCCCCATTTTCCGTAATCCTACACAACGACCAATTGATGCAGGGATCGAAGTGATTTGATTATCAGTGAGTATCAACCATTCCAATGTAGGCGGCAATGCTTTTTCGTGAATTTTCTCAATCTGATTAGCCCGAAACCCAATCATTGTCAACGAAACACAATCTCCTAAAACAGCCGGTAGTTCCGTAAAATTATTTTTTGAAAAGAAAGCGATCTTCAATTTCGATAAACGTCCGAAATCATCAGGAAGAGAAGATAAATTATTATTCGATAAATCCAATACTTCCAGTGAATCGGCTAATTCAAAAATTTCTCTTGGAAAATCACTCAGTCCACCTGATAAATGAATTTCTTTTACTCCCTTTAGTTCACCTGATCTAAGCTGTTCTAATGTGTGCATACACTGTTTTTTATTAACGCAATTTATAGAAATCTAAATACCTTTCATATTTTGTAACAACGAAAGAAAGGACCTGATCGTCAGTTGATTTCTTTAAAAAAGATTCTGTCAAATTCACAAAAGTCGTAAAACGTTCCATCTCTGAATCCGGTAATTGAAAAACATTATGAGCTCTGTATATGGACAACAAATACTGAACAGCTGCTTTTTTATTGTCTTTACAAGCCAACTCTGCTCTCCAATTGTAATTATCAAACTCCGTAATCTGAAAATCTGCCTGACTTCTCATAGCTTTCAACAAGTGAAACTCTGCATATCTCGCGTATTTCTTTTGCACAAAATCAATTAAATCACGTTCGGGTGCTGTTCGCATAAAACTCTCTTCGAGGTTCATGAATAAGATGAATTTATCGAACTCCGATTCAGGTAAATCGATCAATTTGTGGTAATTATAGAGACGTAGTAATTCTTCTGTTGCCCCTTTTTTATTGTGGAGATCTAATTCAGAACGCCACTTCGTATTTTCATCGAAAGAAATACTGTGAAGTTGCTTGTAATGCTGATACTTATCTTTTACAAATGTAATCAACTCCATCTCTGTTGCCGTACGTAAAAAGTTTTCATCGACATTGAGGAATTGTATGAAATCATCAAATTCTTCGTCTGTCAGATTGATGATATCATAAGCGATGTACAAGCGCAACAATTCTTGTAAAATTTTTGCTTGATTATCAATGTACTTATGCTCAGCAATCCATCTATCATTTTTTGCTTTACGGGAAAAGGTTTGATACAACATGGTGATCGGACTTCCGAGACCTGCGTAACCAGTTACTTGTCGTGTTTCTCGCATCGACAAAGCAGCTCTTTCCTCCTGAATTTGCTTCAATGATTTTAACGGCGTGATAACGACTTCTTTCAGTTCCTTAGCCGTTGGATTAATATAGGCTTTGAATTTATACTGACAATTTTCATCACCTTTTACTCTAAAACCAACAATCGGATACCCTGTAACTGAAATGGAAATAGAATCGTTATCAGCAACATACAGCGAAAAATGCCCATTCGGCTGTCCGAATACACCACGACCTTTGGTGCGATTATAGATCATCAGGTTATAAAAGGTTTGCGGATTCAGAGAATCTTCTACATTTCCGATAAGCAGCACCTGTTCGCATTTGGACTGTCCAAACCCGGTAAATGTTGTCATTAACAAAAATATAAATGTGATTGCTCTTGTCATCGAATGCGAAAATAACCATTTTTTAAATCAATTACTCCTTCAAATTGTTATTTCATGTTAATGATTTTAGTCAGCAAGAAATTCTGAGAAGCAGGTTTAGATAACATTTCTTAAAAAGAAAAACACACTTCGAAGACAAATTAATTCTGACTTATCACTAACTTTGCAAGATTATGAAAAGAGTTGTTGTTGGTTTATCCGGAGGTGTTGATTCGAGTGTTGCAGCCTATCTTTTGAAAGAACAAGGATATGAAGTGATTGGTATGTTCATGCGCAATTGGCATGATGAAAGCGTAACTCTTTCAGATGAATGTCCATGGATTGATGATTCCAATGATGCACTTTTGATAGCCGAACAATTGAATATTCCTTTTCAAGTAATTGATTTGAGTAAAGAGTACCAGGAACGGATTGTTGATTACATGTTCAAGGAATACGAATCAGGTAGAACTCCAAATCCAGATGTGCTTTGTAACCGGGAAATAAAATTTGATGTTTTCCTGAAAGCCGCAATGAATTTAGATGCTGATTTTGTCGCAACTGGACATTATTGCAGAAGAATTGATCATGAGGATGGAACTGTTGGATTACTCGCTGGAAAAGATCCAAACAAAGATCAATCCTATTTTTTATGTCAGTTGAACCAAGATCAACTTCAGAAATCACTTTTTCCGATCGGTGAATTATTAAAACCTGAAGTTCGGGAAATTGCTAAAAAAATCGGTCTACATACAGCCGATAAAAAAGATTCACAAGGACTTTGCTTCGTTGGAAAAATAAGTTTACCACAATTTCTTCAACAGCAATTAAAGCCGAAACAAGGGAATATCATTGAGATTCCGGAAACGTTGGAACAATTTGTTCACTATAAATCACTTGAACCTGTTATTGAAAATATTGAACAATTAGCGAAATCTTTTGAATACTCCGAATCGCAAGGGATAAAAGTTGAATCACACCAGGGAGCACATTATTATACAATCGGGCAACGTAAAGGATTGCACATTGGCGGTCGGCCACTCCCCTCATTTGTGATAGGAATTAATACCGAATCGAATACTGTTTACTCCGGTCAAACTGAAAATCACCCAGGACTCAATAAATACGCCTTATTCATTGAAAATAAAGACATTCATTATGTTAATCCAAACTATCAATTGAAGGATGGAGAGGTTATGAAACTAAAAATAAGGATACGGTATAGGCAAGCGCTGCAGCAAGGTGTATTGATCAAAAAATCAGAAGGTCTTTATATTCTATTT
>CAIUKX010000079.1 GCA_903899795.1 uncultured Flavobacteriales bacterium | reverse complement strand
GAGAGTCAATGGTCAAAGCCTTTTCATAATATTCTAAAGCATAAAAATAGTCGCCCTTATTGTACTGTTCCTCAGCAAATTTTAAATAGTTTGCTAATTCTTTTTGAGCGAAGAATTTACCCGACAAAGCAAGAAAAAGAAGTACTAAATATAATCTGGACATGCTCTGTGTAAAATTTTCTTAGGTTTGAAACGGGTAATAATGTATCGTGCTGCAAATTCAATACCACCTCTGGCATTGCTGGCTGGAACCAGTTTTGAAAAGTTGAAATCGTAACTCATCCCGAAAAACCAGCTTTGATAATCGGCTCCTACGCTTAAATATCCTGCATCGCGATTACGCCACCAGGCTCCGAAATAAACAGCTCTGTATTGTCCTAATCGATTGATTAAGGTGTATTTTGCATTCGATCCCAAGATGAATTCCCTGTATTTTCCTTGTACCTGAAATGATACGCTTGGTATTAAATCCCAATCGTCATTGATCGGGTGAGAAACTTTGACAAAGATTGAAGTACGGATATCACGCGGTACTTTTTGACCGAAAAAACCTTGATTCGGGCGATTCAAATTATAAAAACCGATTCCTCCGGTCACTCTTTTTCGTTCAGTTGGTGCGTATTCGTAAACGGCACCTAATCCCAAAGAAAGATTGGTATTTCGCTGAGTCTGGTAATTTTCATTGGTAGGTAAATTGGGATCGTAATAAGCGCCATTGTATTGATCGTCAAATGAAAATTGATTCCAAAGGACTTGCCTGTGATTGATTCCAATATTGATTCCGGGACGAAGTGTATGAACGGAGTCGGGAGTTAAATTCAGGCGATAAGAAAGATTGGTTTGAAATTCGACAGTTCTGAATTTTCCGTCGCCGGCTTGATCATTGAAAAAAAGCAATCCAAGTCCGATCTTTTGATTTTGTGGGAGTCGTGTATCACCAGAAAAAGAGAAAGTAGTATAAGGTAGTGTAACACTTTTCCATTGCTGTCGGTAATTGGCAATAATCCGGTAATCGCCTTTAAAAAAACCTGCATTTCCCGGATTTTGAAAAATCTGGTTGTTATTGAATTGCGACCAATGAATGTCCTGTGCCCACAATTCTTTCGAAATCAGAGCAAAAAACAACAGCATGCATATACTTAACTTGGTCACTCAGTTCAGTTTTCTTTTGATGAAAGTACAAAAAAAAATGAAGTTCTGATATTTTCTTGAAAGCTTTCTATTCCAAAAGGACAAGGTGTTAGATACTTTTTGTTAAGTAAGTCCGACTAAAAACAGGGGTTCTTCGCTTCCGTTTTTCGTTATCGGTTGAGATTATGTTAAAATAGTATTACAGCTAGGTAACAAAGCTTTTGAGATACAAATCTGTCTGTCATACCTTTGATTAGTTGATATTTCATTATAAGTCATTTCTCCCACAATTCTTTAAATGAACTATAGATGAGATGAATTAACGTATTAATTCGCTTAAAAAACTATAACTATGAAAACGTTACTCGGATTTGCGATTTTATTCCTTGTTCTTACTGGCAAAGAATCAATAGCTCAGGTTACTGTTCCTCAACCTTTACCAGCTCAACCACCAATGATTAACGGAACTGTCGTTGCTCCAATGGTTTGTGGTAATCCGATCTATATCCATAAAAATCCAGCACAAACATCCGGATCGGGTGGACATGGTGGTTCGGCTCAGGATAAAACGTTGCCGGTAAGTCCATTCGCTTATACACAAAGCATTCATAATGTTGTTGCAAAGTGGCTGGGAGGAACTGTTTATCGGTTTGATATTGGTACTGCTCCGGGTTTGGGGAATATCAATTTGGGTCACCTTTTAAATACAAACGAAGTTCACACCGGCGGACAATTAGAGTAGCAAGTAATTTGGGTAGACCAATTACAATAGCTGTTAATCCTGGAGTTGTATTACCAACTGGAAATTTATTCCACAAATTCATCTATGCAGATGGCTCTGTTGAAACAATCCAAACTGTAAAATAATAATATTAAATTTGGACGGAGTTACGTTGTGTAACTCCGTTTTTTTTATTCTTACTTATGAAAAATATTTTTCTTCTTACATCATTGATAATTACTCAATTTTCCTTCTCTCAGTGGAATTTATCAACTCAAACTTGCTTTGGAGGAACAACATATGATGACCCAAAAAGTTCATTGACATTATCAAATGGAAACCATCTTGTTATTGTTGAATCTAACTCGGGAATTTCAGGAGACAAAACTGTAGCAAATATTGGAGGAATGGATCTTTGGGTTGTTGTATTCGATAACAATTTACAAATAGTTTGGCAAAAAGCATTTGGAGGAACTCTAGATGAACACTTAGATAAAGTCATTGAAACGTCAGATCATAAATTACTATTTATGAGTAATTCATTTTCTCCTATAGGTGGTACAAAGACCGCTCCTAATTATGGAATGGCAGATATTTGGCTTATAAAAACAGAACTTGATGGTACTTTAATTTGGGATAAAACTTATGGTGGGGATCAAAGTGAAATAGCAACTAATATTGTTGAACTTGAATCGGGAAATTTTATCCTATTTGGAGATTCTGATTCAGGTGTTTCTGGGAACAAAACTTCTCCATCGATAGGTTCAGCAGGATATGCTGATGGTTGGTTTTTGAAAATAGACTCATCGGGTAATATTTTAGCTGATCATACTTTTGGAGGTGCTGATGATGATTTTTCTTCAAATGGATTAATTTATCACAATCACCAACTTTTGGTATCATATTATTCTTATTCAAATATTTCAGGAGACAAAACAGAAAATTCATACGGAGATATGGATTTTTGGATTTGTAAATTTGATACTTCAGGTAACTTGCTTCAACAAAAAACAATTGGTGGTTCGGCTTCAGAAGGAACATCCTTTTTACAACTTACATCAACAGGAAACTACTTGTTAGTTGGAGAGAGTAACTCTCCAATTTCAGGATTAAAAACAGAAAATTGCTTCAATAATAGCACTGATTGCTGGTTAATGGTTTTGGATCAAAATCTTAGTATTATTAGTCAAAAAACTATTGGAGGGAATAATAGCGATACTCCAGAATTATTAATATCAACAGCAAACAATCACTTTTTAATAGGAGCCTCTTCATTTTCAAACATTAGTACATTTAAAACAGAGAACTGTAAAGGAGGGGCTGATAATTGGTTTTATTCTATTGATGAGAATTTAAACTTTTTGAAAGATAAAACAATCGGCTCTACAAATACTGACGCTTTAAATTCAGCTTTGAAATTGACAAATTCCACTTTTTTGGTTTTTTCATCCTCTCAAGGATCAAATACTGGAGACAAAACTTGTCCGGGATATAACACAGGAACTTCAAGTTCACCAACTGATGGATGGGCTTATATTTTAGATACTGATTTAGGAGTAAAGGAAATTGAAAAGCAAAGTTTTAATGTGTATCCAAATCCAGTTCAAAATCATTTTACAATCAAGAGTAATGATCAAATATCAACAATTATTGTTACGGGATTAGATGGGAAAATGGTTGATCAATCGTGAATGAGCTCTACTACGATTATGAAAATGATGATTGAACTGTTTACTTCATATTTATGAGACAAAATTTACTCAGCTTCCTGAAGGGGTTTTGGGGTTTTGGGG
>CAIUKX010000078.1 GCA_903899795.1 uncultured Flavobacteriales bacterium | reverse complement strand
GTGTTAGATGCAGGGCCATTCCAATCTTCTCCCATGTATCGCTGTTACGTGATGCAACATGTCGTGCACGAAAGAAGGTATTTGCGGTATCGATTAGTGCGTATTTTTGCTTCATGTGTGTATTATATACGTATATTTAGAAAATGTCAATTTAAATTTGTTCCAAATAAAGTTCTGGACTGATAGTGATATTTTTCCTAGAAAACCTTTTATCACCACTATATGGAAGCCATGCATCTCGTACACGTTGAGTTTTAAAGTTGTTAGCAATAATAAAATTCTCAGTCCATAGTTTAACATCTTCAGCAGTCATTGAAGATTCTTTTGGGTCAATCCCTTCAAGTCTCCATTTCTTGCTTTTACGTTTTATCTTTTTAATAAGAATTTTTCTATGTGTTTGTTTAAACGTGCCTTCAATATCTTCTATTTCATCTTCTGGACCAAAGAATAAGAATCTGAAACATTGATCCTCGAGACAGTGGGCCGTATAATCGTCCACTCTCTCGGGGTTCTTAGTAAGACCGAATCCAACTTTTCCGTTATGGCTCATTACCATAATATAAAAAAAGATCCAATTATACATTATTACTTAGCTTTCTTTGGAACTTGGATTGTTCGTTTAACAAGTTGATTACTTGTTGATGCATGAGTGTTTATTTGTGTAATTTGTGTTGTTTCCAAATATTGCAATGCATCAACACCTTTATGAACGTGTAAATCCTTTAAACCCTTAATAATAAAGTTGCCACCTAGTTTGATATATGCTTGATATGCAAAATATAATGACAATGTAAAACCAGAACCTTTACCAGCTTTATCAGTGAATTGCTCAAACCGATATTGTTTAAATGCTTTAGTGGCATTTGATTTCAAGTTAGTCATATTGCGATAGACTCCCTGAACAGTGGCATGCAAATCAACTAAAAATTGATTCCAGTCATTACTATTCATATCAATATTTTCTGCTTGAGCAAAATCAAATAGCGTTCCGTAGAAACCTAATTCAGCATTATCAACTGCTAAGTTATTCCAAAACTCATCACGTGTTTTAAACACAAATGTTGCTTTACTATAATCAGCCGTTGGTGCTAAACTTTCAACACCTGCTAAGTGAGTGATAGCTCCTGGTTCACCTACATCATCATGATCTACAGGTAATGGAGTACAATTATATTGTTTTAAAATCTGAATAAGATTGAAAGTATGCTTGTAGATCGGATTTGCACTT
Organism: uncultured Flavobacteriales bacterium; assembly: GCA_903899795.1. Classification (GTDB taxonomy): domain Bacteria; phylum Bacteroidota; class Bacteroidia; order Flavobacteriales_D; family Crocinitomicaceae; genus CAIUKX01. Next base: position 925 of record CAIUKX010000078.1, on the reverse strand, counting down.
TGATCTAATCGCACAGACAAATAATGTTGTTTCCATTTATCAAATACATCAATACGTTTACTCATCTCACCGTTCAACAATGCAAATGCCTCACGTGCTTTGCTTCGGTCATGTGTCTCAATATAGATAACAAGAATTTTAAATTTCTTCCAATTTTTGGATGCTACTTTTTTTCCGTCTATAGTCATAAACCCGCCTTCAACAATGGCAGCAGTTGAACCTGCAGTATGTTGTCCATTAACAATTGTCCACTCGTCTTTGCCGGGTGTTTTGATACAATAAACAGGTTGAAAACATTGTTCATCATAGTTTACAAAAATATCAGTAGCATGGCCAACGTCTAATTCACGATTAATATCTTCATCAGACTTTAACTTACCAATTTCAACTTCGGTAACTTTTGGAAAGAATTCAGCCTTAAATGTTTTACCTAATTTTTGATAACGCTCAATACCACGATGGTATGCATCATTTGCCTCTGTTTGTATAGATGCTAAAAGTTGCTCTACATACTTTTCACGATATTCGTCAACTTCACGATCTAAAATATTTTCAATTGGAAAATCATTGAGGGCACGTTTGACAAAATTAAATGTTAGGGGGAAGTTATATTTTTTTGCAGTTTTAAGCTTCATTTTAGAATTACCTTTAATTTCAATAAGACCAGTTGGCTTTACTTTAGCTTTTTGTGTTTTAGTTAATGTATGCATTCAGTTGCTCCTCAAAGTTGTTACGATATGTATATTATACTACCAAAACGTTGTTTTATTCAACATTTTGGATAATATTTTCGTTTGTTGTGTAAATACAACATGTATTACATCTTTGTCATTCTATTATTCCCATTATCTGTATTAGCGGGTGATATGGATAAATGTACGCAAGAAAAGGACCATGACAAAAAGAATATGTGCATGGCCATTGC
>CAIUKX010000077.1 GCA_903899795.1 uncultured Flavobacteriales bacterium | reverse complement strand
GAGAAGCATACAGAGAATACCTTGCTGAATATTTGTTGAAAAATTACTATGATGGTGATAAAAAGTTATTAAACGATCAAATCAAAGGAATTTAAAAAAAAGGCTGTCCGTGTGACAGCCTTTTTTTTGCCCTCTTTTTTCTATATTTACACCTCATCATAAAAAAACAAACCTTGAAAGTATTAGGCATCATTCCCGCGCGTTATGCTTCTTCCCGATTTCCGGGAAAACCGTTGATCGATTTAAAAGGAAAAACGATTATTCAACGCGTGTATGAAGGTGCGAAAAAATCTGCTCTGCTTTCGGATGTAATCGTCGCTACTGATGACGAACGAATCGCTGCTGAAGTGAAAAAATTTGGTGGTAATGTAATGCTTACCAAAGATTCGCATCCGAGCGGAACGGATCGTTGTGGTGAAGTGGCAGCTCAATTTCCTGATGTAGATGTCATCATCAATATTCAAGGCGATGAACCTTTAGTTGATTTCCGACAACTGGACAGTCTGATCCATGCTTTCGAAAACAAGTCAACTACCATTGCAACATTGGGAATCAAAGATGTTTCTCTGGATGACATCAACAACACCAATCGTATTAAAATTGTAGTGGACCGGAACCAGAAAGCGTTGTATTTCTCCAGAAGTGCTGTTCCAAATTACGCCAATTCAAAAGGAAATCCTTTAGAAAACTATCCCTATTACCGCCACATCGGACTCTATGCTTATCGAGCAGAAACTCTTAAAGAATTGATTCAATTGGCTCCTACACAATTGGAAATGATCGAATCACTGGAGCAATTGCGCTGGTTGTATTACGGATATTCCATTCAAATTGTGGAAACAACGATTGAAACTCCCAATATCGACGTTCCAGCAGATGTAGAGAAAGTTCTTCAGTATTTGTAACCTACGCTCTTTTCTCCCGTAAAAGAAGCCGAGTGAAAGCTATTTTTTCGTAACTTTGTGATATGTCAACAGTTGAAGAATTAATCGGGAATTTATTACTGCGCCATAATTGCGTTATTGTTCCTTCTTTCGGTGGATTTGTTGCTAAACAATCTTCAGCGACAATCGATTACAAAAACGGCGTGATGTTACCGCCGAGAAAATCCGTATTGTTCAATCGCCAATTGGTGAACAGTGACGGTTTATTGGTTTCAGAATTTGCACTTGTCAACAACATCTATTACACGGCTGCCGAAGAAACAGTTCGTGAACGTGTAAGTGACTGGAATGAAAAATTGCGCAACGGCGAACGAATCACTTTGGATCGTGTTGGATACTTATTTTACGATCAGGAGAAAAACATCTGCTTCGAGCAAGATCGTTTTTTCAACTTACTATTAGAATCATATGGTTTAGGAAAAGTACATTTTGTTTCCGAAAACGATATTCAGATTGCTGAACAAATCACCGTTAAACCGGATGCTTTACAAGTTGCACAAGAAAATGCGGAACAACCAGTTATACAATTGGTACCCGTTCCGGTTGTAGCTGAAGTAACATCGCAAACAACTGAAAAACAAGCAATCATTATTGACCATCCGGAAGTTAGAAAATCTTCTAAAGTTTGGAAGTATGTTGCCGCTGCAGTTTTATTACCCATCGGATTTTATTCTTTCTGGATTCCTATGAAAACCAATGTGTTGGAATCTGGTGTATTATCATTCAAAGATTTCAATTTGATGTATACTCCAACGGAAGGTAAATACGAACCTTCTGAATTCAAAAAGCTGCAATTCAAAGAAGAAAAAAGACAATCTCTTGCAGAAGAATTAAAATCTAAAGGAGCAATTTCTACCTATCCTTTCAAATTTGAAGATTACACCAACATCTATGTTCGTGTACCTAAAACCAATCAACAACCCGAAATTCAAACCGCAGAAGCAGTACCTCTTGAAACTGCAACTGCTGAGAAAGTTGAACCGGTAGTTAAGAAAAAAGAAGTTACAGTTCCCATTAAGAAAGAAACTCCAACGCCAGCCATACCAAATAAAGCTGGGAATTTCGATTTTATTGTTGGAAGTTTCACCACACGTGAAAATGCTGAAGTTCTGGTTGCACAATTGAAAGAAAAAGGTTTACCTGCATACGTTATAACAGTTAGTGAAACATCTCACCGCGTCAGTGCCGGTAATGCATCTTCATCAACGGAGATCACTTCTATAGGTGATAAAGCAAAAGCAAATGGATTCAACGGCTGGGTAGCTAAAAAGTAATTCTTCTAGTCTCATTTTTAAAGGTAAAAACATGAGAACTAATATTTCTCATAAAAGCACATAAACTGCATTTTCAATAGTGTGTACTTCGGTTATTATGTTGAATATTACCGAATGAATGTACACATAGGAAACATTATCGAAACAATAGTCAGAACAAAGGGTTTGAGCGTCATCACCTTTGCCAACCAAATCAACTGCAGTCCCAGAAATGTCTACGAAATCTTCAAAAAAAAACATATTGATACAGAGCTACTCGTTTTGATCAGCGAAAAATTAGATGAAAATCTCTTTGCACGATATCTGACTGATGTAGACATGATGCACTATCAACATCAAAAATTCTCAGAAGAATTCCTAAACAAAATTGCAGGTAAAAAAGAACTTCCGTTTATGTATGATATGCATTACAAAACACAAGATCCATTAACCTTAAAACTCATGGAGATGATTTCAGAATTGCAAAGGGGAAAATAATTTCCGTACATTTGAAAACTAAAACACTGACTCTGCACTGTATAACAATGGATTTCCGTATCATGAAAAACACATTACTTGTTTCAGTACTTCTGTTATTGGTAACTTCCATCTACAGCCAAAAGGCATCACTTACATTAGCTGGAAACTATTTCAACAAAGGCAAATTCGACGAAGCGGAAAAAACATTGGAATCGATTCTGGTAAACGAAAAGTCAAAATTGTCAAAACTGGAATATATTACTGTGTACACTGATTTGGGGAAAATCAATACAATTAAAGGAAATTATTCAAAAGCACTTCAATACTTGATCCTGGCAAAAGGAAAAAACAAAAGTGATTCCATTCAATACGGACATTACAATGTCGCTTTCGGCGAACTTTTTGCAAACATCGGGGCTACTTCACTGGCCATTAACTATTATAAAAAAGCTTACGCCAACAACGAAAACGATTTGGCACATTACTACCATGCAAATATTATCGGTTGCATGTTCCTCAATTTAAACCAGCCGGATAGCGCGATCTATTATTTCGAATCGCAACTGAAATCCAGTTTTTTAATCTCAGATTACATTGCAAAAGCTTCATCCCTGAACAATCTCGGAATTGCGGAGCAAAAGAAAAAAAACTTCACAAAAGCATTGGAGTTTTTTTTCAAAGCCCAAAAAATAATGGAGCAAAACAAATCGAGTGCTAGTCGGAATTTTCAGGGTGAACAAGTTAGTTTTTATAACAATGTACTTTCAAATATCGGTCAATGTTACTTCTGGATGAAACGCTATAATAATGCGATTCCTTATCTGGAAAAATCACATCAAGTGGATAAAAAGATTTATGACGTGAACGGACAAATCAAATTAGCAATGCAGCTTGTATCATCTTATCTGAAAACAAACGCATCACAAAAAGCAAAGTCCATCGAACATCTTTTTCAATCGCAGACCAACAAGATGACACTCCCTTCAAAATTACTTCTATTAACGATGGAGGAAGAAATTGCCATTTTTGACAAGGACTATATCCGAATTGAGACAATCAATGAAAAATTAAAAGAAATCCGCAAACAACAAGAACAGGAAAAGATCATCAGCATTGATAACATGAACGAAATTTTGGCTCAATTCCTAATTTCGGAAGCAAAGATTAAAATCGACATTGAAAAGGAGCAGAAACAGCAACTTCAAAAAACAGTCGAACTGAAAAAACATGAAAATCAATTTCTTTTAATTGTCTCTGGCTCCGGATTTATTCTGATCATGATCATCGGATTTCTGTATTTCCAATACACTCGTAACAAAAGGAAAAAAATTCAACTCGAAAAAGAATCACTGGAACTGGAAGACGAACGGCAAAAGTTGCAAATCAAATCACAGGAAAATTATTTAACAGAGTTTGCCATCGAAAACAACCTGAAAAAAGAATATGCGAAAGAGCTGTTAAAAAATCTAAATCACCTTGTTTCCGTGGATGACACCGATGTAAAAAGGGAAATAAAAAACCTGATTTTTGAATTGAAAAACAAGGAATTATCTTCCAAGAATGTAGAGGAATTGAACAATCAATCCGAACTTTTACTGATCAATTTCAAAACCAAACTTGCTCAACTCCATCCCAATCTCTCCAAATCGGATATCGAATTGTGCTGCCTGATCAAATTGAATCTGTCCAACAAAGAAATAGCTCTCCATAAAAATGTAACGGATGAAAGTGTGAAGATTTTCAAAAACCGCCTCAAGAAAAAACTGGAACTTACATCATCCGATATTTTGAACATATACATCAGTGAAATTTAAGTAACCTTTGGCTGTGATGAATAGTCCCTGTGGAACTTGCATTTTATGACAACGGATTGCATCGGTTGACAACCTGATAACACCAAATCTGGAGTTCCCATAGAAACGGTACATAATAATTATACTGAATAGAAAAGTCAAGAAAAGAACCTAAATCGTGACATTCCTCACTAATAATTGGACTGACTATTATTTTTAACACATCCCAAGATCTTTGTTAAATAGGCTAGGTTTTTGCATCTTGTCAGCCATCAAAACCCTTATAATCACTCAAATGTTTACCAATTGTTAACCCATATATTTTTCTATGCTCTAGATCCGCTCTAATTTTGCTGAACCGATTTTGTCGGCACTTTACTGCACTACAAAAAATACTATGAACGCACAAGATCACACTTTGGTCAGATTACTAAAATGGAATTGGAATTCTCAAAAAAATCTGGCTGTTTTACTTAAAATCTACTACTGGACACCTATTTTCATCCTTATCTTATTTGCACAAAATCTTCAAGCACAGTGCTCAGGTGGAAGCAGTGGCGGAGCCTTAAACCCAGTTCCCAATTCATCCTACCAAACAATGAGTGTAAGCACCGGAAATTACTATACGTTTGTTGTTCCATCTGGTAGCTGCTATGATACCTATGATTTTTCCTACTGCTCGACTGACGGAAGTAATGCAGCCTTCGACAGCCAGATTACAATTTTGGACAACAGTGGAACGTATGTTAGTCCTGCATACAGCGACGACTATTGCAGTCTGCAATCACACGTTACATGGACACCTTCAGCAGCAGGTACGTACCGGGTACTCGTGAACACTTATCCATGTACATCAGGAAATACAGCTACACTGGCTTATAAAAAAACAACTCCTCCTAACATGACATTTACATCTTCAACAGCAGTCGATTTAGGTGCATCTGCGAATGTAGAAATTTGTGATTACTCTTCAACCATGTGCAGAGTTGAGATTGTAACTTCAGGAAGTTGCTCACCGATGGCACTAACTCAATTATTGGTAAACATGACTGGTACGGCAGCCATATCAACTGTTAACCGCGTGCACGTGTATTACACAGGTACGACTTCTACTTTTTCAGCTTCATCCGAATTTGTTTCCGGTGGCAAAGCTCCATCCGCATCTTTAACCTTCAATTCATCTCAAACACTCTCGTCAGGTACCAATTACTTTTGGATTGTATACGATTTCAATAACACAGGTACAGCAACAAATACAATCGGTGCCGATATGCCCTCCAACTCTTTGACAGTCGGTGGAGTGGTACGTGACCCAACAGCAACACCCAACAGTTTGAAAACATATATAGCCTGCGTTGCCTATCCTACAAATTCAACTTTGTTTTTGAAATCTGGAGCCTCGACAAACACCACAACGCAAGGCGCATCTGTTTCATCCTGGGGATCTTCTGGCTCTGTTTCCATCACGACTACACAGGCTACAGGAGCAAATCAGCCCACCTACCAAGATGGAACTGTGACAAATAGATATAATTACAACCCGTATATCCAATTTGATGGAAGCAATGATTATTTAGCTTCAACTGGAACCTATGACTTGGGAAATGGAACATCAGGAGGATCGGGTTTTTCTCTTTTTGGTGTAGTGAATTATACTTCTGGAGTAGTTGCACTTGATTGGAACGGAACGAATGGCAAAGCCAAAATCAAAGGCGATGGAATCAACTGTTTGAATGATGCTACGACTTCAACAGGTACTAACAACCAAACGTATCACGCACCGACAACTCAAAATTTTATGCATAGTATTCGCGGAAAACAGTCGGGTGTTTCAGGTGAATTAAACGGACAATCATTGACAAATAGTTCCAATAATAACCCAAGTTCAACCAAACGCATTGCTTTGGGTTGTAATACTGAATTGGGAGAATTTATGGCCGGTGGAATAGCTGAGTTTATCATTTTTCCAAGCGTACTGTCGAATGCCAATAATTTAAAAGTACTCTCTTATTTGGCTTTAAAATATGGGATTGCTCTTGGAACAACTACGATCCCACTAAATTATCTTAACACATCAGGTTCAATAGTTTATAGTGCTTCAACAACGTATCAAAATAACATTATCGGCATAGGTCGCGACGATGCGTCTACATTATATCAAAAACAATCGCATAATTACGATGATACAGTTCGTCTCTATAAAGGAACACTTGCGACAACCAATTCGGGAAATGCTGCTACCTTCGCTTCAGATAAATCCTATGTTGTTGTGGGTGCTAACAGCGATAAAATGTGTGCCACAACTGCTGCACTTGCGGAACTCCCCCCGACTTGTTATTTATATTCCCGGATTGCCCGTGAATGGAAAGTGACCAAAACCAATATGGCTGAAACATTTAACATGGATTTCAAATTAGGAACCTGCTCCAATCCTTCGACTATTACAGTGGGCGATTTAAGACTTTTGGTAGATGACGACGGAAATTTTGCAAACGGTGGAACAACCTGCTACGCTACTGGTGATGGCACTGGAATTACTATTACTTATAGCAACCCAAAAATTACAATTACAGGAATTTCAAATACGCATATTCCCAACAATTCGACTTATTACATCACAATCGGATCCAAAAACAGTATCACACCTCTACCGATTGAATTAACGGTTTTCGATGCAAAACTGAACAAGGAACGAACCGTTGATCTAACCTGGACAACTGAAACGGAAGTAAACAATGATTACTTCATCGTTGAAAAAAGCCTCGATCTTGAGAACTGGGAAAAACTTGATAAAGTCGAAGGTGTAGGAAATTCAATGCAACAATTGCAGTATGCTTCAAAAGACTGGAATCCGGTTTTAGGAATGAATTATTACCGCTTAAAACAAGTTGACTTCGACGGTGTTGCAAAATACTCTGAAGTCAGAGTTGTCAACCTGGAACTGGCAGAAGGAGTTTCAATTTACCCGAATCCAGCAAAATCGAATTTCACATTGGAAGGCAAAAATCTGGATCAGAAAACCATACAACTCTTCGATGCTCTTGGTCAGGAAGTAAAATTACTTACTGTTACAACTTTAGAAAATTCCACTCGATTCGACACAAGTCAATTGGAAGAAGGAGTGTATTCACTCGTCGTTACTGAAAATTCAAAGAAAGAAGTACATAAGTTGGTGATTGTTAAATAAGACAAAAGACTCCAAGATTCAAGATTATCTTCGATGCTGCTTCGCGGTTTAAGACTAAATCCAGATAAGTCTAAAGGTATATTACACGATTTAATGATCTTATGATCGAATTAACTTTTAAGTAGGATAAACCTTTCCTGCGTCTTTTATCTTTTGTCTTGCAATCTTTTGTCTAATTCTCCCTACTTTTGCACCATGATCAATATAGGAGTCAGCGACACAATTTGTGCATTATCTACTGCGAATGGAATTGGTGCCATTGGCTTGGTGCGAGTTTCCGGAGAGAAAGCACTTTCCATTGTTTCGTCCATTGCTTCCAAAAATCTGGAAGACAAAGCTTCTCATACCGCCCATTTTTGCACCATAAAAGGACTTGACGGCGATATCATTGACGAAGTTTTGATTACGGTTTTTGCCAAAGGAAAAAGCTTCACAGGCGAAGAAATAGCCGAAATTGCTTGTCACGGTTCGCCATACATACAACAACAAATCATTCAGCTGCTGTTAACCAAAGGATGCCGCATGGCGGAACCAGGAGAATTCACCATGCGTGCTTTCATGAACGGAAAACTCGATCTTTCCCAAGCGGAAGCTGTAGCCGATTTAATCGCATCTCAATCGAAGAATGCACACAACATAGCCTTGAAACAAATGCGCGGTGGATTTTCCAATGAACTGAAAGAAATCCGCGAAAAGCTGATCAATTTTGCTTCGTTGATAGAATTGGAACTCGACTTTTCAGAAGAAGATGTTGAATTTGCAGACCGAACACAATTGAAAAAAATGGTGAACGATGTGTTATTGTACATTGGTCGTCTGGCGAAATCATTTGAATTGGGAAATGCCATCAAAAATGGAGTTCCGGTTGCGATTGTTGGTGCGCCTAATACAGGAAAAAGTACCTTGCTCAATACACTTTTAGGTGAGGACCGAGCCATCGTTAGTAACATCGAAGGAACGACACGCGATGTAATCGAAGAAACGATCAACATCAATGGGATTCTTTTCCGCTTGATCGATACAGCCGGAATCCGTGAAGGCGCGGAGACGATTGAAGCCATGGGAATTGAACGCTCACTCGAAAAAATCCGTTCTGCACAAATCGTTTTGGTGATGAGCGATTTCAGTGAAGAAGGTTCTGCCCTTGAAGGACATAAGTCAATGGATACACAAACGGCTTCGGAATGGGTGAATGAATTACAAAATCAATACCCTGACAAAAAATTTGTGTTAATCGGAAACAAAGCCGATCTCAGAAAAGAAACTTCCTCATCCTTAACCTCATCATCAACCTTTATCCCAATTAGCGCCAAAGCAGGAAAAGGAATCGATGAATTGCGTTCCTGGATGGAAGCTCAAGTACTCGGCAATTTTGACTTAGCCAACGAAACAATCGTTTCAAATGTACGCCATTACGATGCACTGGTGAAAACCGAAGAGCAACTATTGAAAGCAAAAGAAGGAATCGAAACAGGAGTTACCTCTGACTTTGTAGCAATGGATATCCGCCAGGCGATGTACCATTTGGGGACAATTACGGGGGATATTTCGAGTGATGAACTATTAGGTAACATTTTTTCCCGCTTTTGTATTGGGAAGTAACTAACACAAAACAAACAAATACTAAACATATATTAAACCCTTTATAATACTGATTATAAAGGGTTTTTTAATTCAACAAACTTAGTGTTTATTTTGTGATAATAATTGTTTATTTTGTACCTTAATGTATCTTTGTTGTACCTCATCGTTTGAGGTACAAATATTTTGATGTTTAGGGAGATATTATGTCTCTTAATTACTCTTAAAGATATTTAACGATACTTAAAGACATTAAATGAGTTCAAAAATTGAGATTCAAAGAATTTGCCAGCATTGTGGAAACGAATATACAGCTCGTACCACAGTAACAAAACTTTGTTCTGATAAATGTAGAAAGGCAAATTACAAAGTTCGCCAAAGAGCAGAAAAGGTTCAAAAATCGAATGAAGAAACGAAACAAATAAAAAATAAACCCATCGAAGAGATTAAGGCAAAAGAATTTTTAAGTGTTCGTGAGGTTTCTACATTGTTGGGTTGTTCTATAAGAACAGTACACAGATTGATTGAAAATAAAATATTGAATGGTGTAAATCTTGGTGAAAGATTGACAAGAGTAAAACGTTCGGAATTAAATAAAATATTAGAACAACCAAATTCTGAATCTTTTAGTAAAGAGCCAAAAACGTATTCAATAGAAGAATGTTATTCACTGCAAGAAACACAAATTAAATTTAATATTTCCGATGGTGCATTGTACAATGTGATCAAGCGAAATAAGATTCCTAAAATCCAAAAAGGTAAGTTTGTTTATGTTCCGAAAGAATTAATTGAGAGTTTGTTAAGTTAAAATATTTGAGAAATGGCAATAAAAGTAACCGTAAGAAAAAAGGAAATTACTAAGGGCAGATATACGTTATTTTTAGATTTTTAACCTCAAATAATAAATCCTACAAATGGAAAATTAACGAGGAGAGAATATTTAGGTATTTATATCCTGGTAAATCCTAAAACACCATTAGAAAAAAATGACAATAAAGAAGCTATAGAACTTGCTAATAATATTTGTTCTAAACGTTTTTGATTCCTCAAAACAGCATTTTAGGAATTACGTCAACGTTAGGTTTACATCCTGTGATGACCGGAATGCGAACTATGTTCAGCGAAGGAAAGATGGGAATCATTCAAAATGTAGGTTATCCCGAGCAAAACCGATCCCATTTTCGATCCACCGATATTTGGAATTCAGGAATTGTAAATTCAAATGCTTCGACCGGTTGGCTGGGAAGAAATTTCGATAATTTATATCCGAATTTCCCATCTGACTATCCAAACACGACTTATCCCGATCCGTTTGCGATCAGTATGGGCTCTCAGGTTTCGGCTACTTGTCAAGGTTTGATGGGGAATTTTTCGCATACTGTCGATAATCCTACAGATACTTTCAATTTAGCACAAACCGGAGCGGTGAACGATGGAACTTATTTTGGATCTCACATGGATTTCCTAAATACGATTATCGGGCAGACCAATGCTTATGGTACTGAAGTTTATAATGCTGCTACAAACGGACAAAGCTTATCAACTTTGTACAATGCAAACAATCCCATAGCTATGCAGCTTCGATCAGTTGCGAAAATGATTTCCGGTGGATTGAAAACAAAAGTATATGTTCTCAATATAGATGGTTTTGATACCCACGATTCACAGGTGCTTTCTACGGATAAAACGCAGGGAAATCATGCAAGTTTATTAAAAACATTGTCCGATGCGGTTTTTGCTTTTCAGGATGATTTGGCGTTATTGAATCTGGAACAAAGAGTTGCTGGAATGACCTATTCCGAATTCGGACGTCAAGTCGCATCCAATGCCAGTATCGGTACGGATCACGGTGATGCGGCTCCATTGTTTCTGTTTGGAACATGTATCGGTCAGTTGGTAGTGGGTTCAAATCCGGTGATCGGCAATCAGATTGTTGATCAGGAAGGAGTTCCAATGCATATCGATTTCAGAGATGTATATGCTTCGATTCTGCATAATTGGTTCCAGATTCCCCAGTCAGATGTACAGGCATTGTTCGAGCAGACAGTTACATTTTACGGATTCCTGAACGGTTGTTCAACTGGATTGGATGAAAACGGATTGGATTCTACCAAAGGATTGGTTTATCCGAATCCGGCTGTGAGTCAAATCACCATTCGTTTCCAAGCTAAAAATGAATGGACCAAAGTTGAGATTTTCGACTTATTAGGAAATAGCATGAAAGTGGTTTACGATGGAATGTTGTCGGGAGGAGTTCACAATATCCCTTGCGATATTTCGGATTTGACGCTGGGCGAATATTTTGCAACGATCACTAAGCAATCTGGTGTAGAAACGATTAAATGGACGAAGCTGAAGACTATATAAGACAAATCTGATTAAGCCGCTTTTTTTCGCTACTTTTACCTAAAATAGTAGTATGTCTTTGTCCTTCTTATCGAATTCCTGGCTGATCGCCATTTTTGTTCTAGCAGCGATGGTGATCTGGTTTGCAGGTATCAAATTGACGGTCGCTTTGGATACAATGTCGAAGCACTTCAAGTTTGGTGAAGCCATGGGAGGGATGATCTTTTTGGCGATTGTCACGAATTTACCGGAGATCGCCATTACGGGAATAGCAGCCTATAGCCATCATATGGAAATCGCCATCAGTAATATTTTGGGAGGAATCGCCATTCAAACGGTTGTAATCGTAGTGATTGATGTGTTTGGAGTTGGAAAAAAATCGCCTCTTTCCTTCAAAGCTTCTTCCATCGGTTTGATTCTGGAAGGGGTCATCCTGATCTTTATTTTGGGATTGGTTATACTTGGAAAACAATTTTCTCCAAATTTTGTGTTATTGGGAGCTTCTCCCGTTGAATGGATGATTCCATTGGTTTGGATCATTGGAATTATATTGATCTACCGGAATCCGACTGTAGAACACGTTTCTGTGGTGAAGATGAAACAGCTCAAGGAATTTAAAAAGTCACAAACAATCGAGGAAAAAAAGATTACCAAAAAGAAAGCAACTAAAGCGATGCTGGTATTTGTAATCTGTGCTTTATTGACCTTGGTTGCAGGTCTGTTTCTGGAAGTCACGAGTGAAGAAATTGCAGGACGTTTCGGAATCAGCAGTGTGATTTTCGGAGCAACCATTCTAGCTTTGGTGACATCTCTGCCTGAAATTTCAACAGGAATTGAATCAGCTAAACTGGAAGATTATCAAATGGCTGTCAGTGATATTTTAGGTGGAAATGCATTTCTTCCTGTATTATTGCTTTTGGGATCACTGATCAGCGGTTCATCCATTATTCATCTGGTAGGCTCCGTGGATATTTACCTCACTGCTTTAAGTATTTTACTGACCGGAACCTATATGATCGGTTTGATCATTAAATCCCAAAAGCAATTGGGCTACATCGGCTACGATTCTTTGGCTGTTTTGGTACTTTATATTTTCGGGATTGCCGGACTTTTTTATGTCCATTAGACATGCCTTTACCCATGAAAATATCTCCAGACAATTTTTGCTTTGGTTTTTCCAATCGTTTTTTCCAGTTCAGGAAGTTCAGTTTCTTTGATCTTACTTACTGTTTTAAAAGCTTTCATTAAATCTTGCTGAGTTTTCGGACCGATACCTTCGATTTGCAGCAGTTCTGAAACCAATGCCGATTTGCTCCTTCTGTCGCGATGATGGGTGATACCGAAACGGTGTGCTTCATTTCGCATGTGTTGGATAACTTTCAGACTTTCGGTTCTTTTGTCTAGATAGATCGGGAGACTATCACCCGGAAAAAAGATTTCTTCTAATCGTTTTGCGATGCCGACGATGGCAACTTTTCCCCGTAAATCAAGCTTTTCGAGTGCTTTTAAAGCAGAACTCAGCTGACCTTTTCCACCGTCGATAATGATCAGTTGCGGCAACGATTGCTTTTCATCCAAGAGTCGCTTGTACCGGCGATAGACGACTTCTTCCATGGTCGCAAAATCATCGGGACCGACGACCGTTTTTACATTGAAATGACGGTAATCGTTTTTACTTGGCTTCGCATTTTTGAAAACTACACAGGCTGAAACCGGATTTGTTCCCTGAATATTTGAGTTATCAAAGCATTCCATGTGAACCGGTAAATCTTTCAGTCGGAAATCTTTTTTCAATTGTTCCAAAATCCGATCGGTATGGCGTTCCGGATTGACGAGTTTTTCCTGCTTCAATTTTTCCAAACGAAAGAACGTTGCATTTCGGGTGGATAAGTCGACCAATTGTTTTTTATCGCCCCGTTGAGGGACAAAGAAATCAATCCCTTCAATCTTCAAGGAGATCGGTTCTGCTAGAATCACTTCTTTGGATTCACTGCTGAATCGTTCACGAAATTCAGGGAGCACAAACCCGATGACATCTTCAGCTGTTTCGTCCAGTTTTTTCTTGATTTCAGTGGTATACCCATGAATGATAGCACCGTTATTGATCACCAGGTAATTCACAAAAAAGGATTTCTCATCTTCCAGAAGTGTCAATACATCCACTTGATGAATCGTCGGAGATACTACCGTTGATCTGGCTTTGTAGCGTTCAATGGTTTCAATTTTTTCCTTGATTTCCTGCGCTTGTTCAAACCGGTGTTTCTCTGCATGTTCGTGCATGATTCCCTTCAAAATATTGGTGACAGCGCTCAGATTTCCTTTAACGATGTTCTCAATTTGAGAAATGTAGACATCGTATTCTTCTGCTGTTTCTTTAGCCTCACATGGGCCTTTGCAATTGCCGATATGATATTCAAGACAAACTTTGTATTTCTTTTGGGCAATCTTAGCAGCCGATAAGTCCAAATTGCAATTGCGGATAGGGAAGAGTTCTTTTAGTAAAATCAGCAGCGTATTGAGGACTTTCACATTCGGGTAAGGACCAAAATAGCGGGAACCGTCTTTCACCAGTCTGCGGGTCGAAAATACACGGGGAAATGGCTCTTTTTTGATGCAAATCCAAGGATAGGTTTTGTCGTCTTTGAGTTGAATGTTGTACTTCGGCTGGTATTTTTTGATGAGGTTATTTTCCAGCAGTAAGGCATCATATTCGGTATCAACGACAATGTATTGAATGTCGACAATTCGTTTGACAAGCATGATCGTCTTGCCATTCTCCAGATTTTTATTGAAATACGAAGAAACCCGATTCTTTAGATTTTTCGCTTTGCCGACGTAAATGATGGTTCCGCTGACATCAAAATATTGGTAGACTCCCGGTTTTGACGGAAGTGTCTTGATTTTTAAAGCTAATTCTTCGGATTTGGAAGACATTAATCTTTTGAAATTATCTCAAACAATTCGTTCAGATTCGGAGAAATGATGATCTCAATTCTTCGGTTTTTCGCTTTGTCTTTTGGGTCTACAGGAATGTATTCTGAACGTCCGGCAGCCATCAATTGTGCCGGATTGATTTTCGAATTGGCCGTTAGAATTTCTACTACAGCCGTTGAACGAAGAACGGAAAGTTCCCAGTTGTTTTTCGGACTTGAAGTGCTCGCTAGTTTATCCGTATCGGTGTGACCTTCCACCACAATTTCAATTTCTTTTTCACTTTCCAGTACTTTCGCCAAGTCGATCAGTGCTCTTTTTCCTTCCGGTTCAACAACGGTACTACCTGAATTGAATAACAATTTCGCTTCGAGACTCACATAGATTTTCCCATTTTTATGAACGACCGTCAATCCTTTGTTTTCGAAACCTTTTAGTGCATTTGCAACTTTGTTTTTCAAGGCTTTCACCGCATCATCTTTGCGTTTGATCATTTCTTCCAATTCATTGACACGTTGTTCTCTCTCTGCCAACAATTTCGATTTCGTTGCCAATTCGGATTCCAATTCCAGTAAAGCATCTTCTTTCCGTTGTAATTCCAGATTTTTGGATTCCAAATCGGATTGAAGACCTGCTGTTTCTTTCGCCCCTGATTTTCTCAAGTGATCGAATTTCGTTTGAAGTGCATCGTTTTCGTCCACCAATTTATCGTGCTGAATTTTCAATAAACGCAGTCTGGATCCAAGATCGGTTGTATCAGCAACCAATGTTTCAATTTCCTTTTTCGCGACTTCATGTCTGGTTTCCAAATCCTTGAATTTACCTTCGAACTCCAACGAACTGTTCTTGTATTTTTCCAATTCTTCGCTGCATTGTTTTTCACGAGCGACCAAATCCTTGTACTTCTTTGCTGGAACGCAAGATGCAGTTATGAATATTAAAACGATCAATAGATATGCACTTCTCATAAAATCAGTATTTGAACTAACAAAGATGAGAATCATTAGCGCTCGATTTGTTGAGTGGCAAAGAAATTATGAACGTGGAAGGGTGGAAAAGAGAAACTTTAGAAGACTAAAGTAATCGAGAGGTAACAAATTACTTAGTTAGACGTATTACCGGATGGTAGTTTATTTTCAAAGAAAATGGAAACTCAAAAAACAAATCTTAATGCACATTTGATGAAGACAATAATCGGACTTCTGTTTTTGATGGTCGCTTTTTCAGGCAAGGCGCAGACAGCGGAGGAATTAATCGGGCGATGGAAATACGAAGATTTGTATGAAAAGGACAATATGAAAGAGAAAAAGATTGAATACACCGATTTAATGCTGTCAGATATGTTATTCATTTTCAAAGCCGGTTCACGTTTTTTATCCTCTGGGATGGGAAAAGTGGAAGAAGGGGTGTGGACTTTGGAAGAGAAGGAGATTCACTTCAAACCCGATCATGGGAAGAAAAGCAAATTGGAAATCATCAGTTACGATCAAGACCACCTTACTGTTCGCCTCGGAAGAGAGAGTTTTATTTTGGTGCGAGAAATAAGATAAAGATCAAGTTTTGATTTTCTATCTATCCAGATCATAAAAGCGATGAGATAGGCTCAGAAGTTTTACGGATTCATTCAGACTTTATAACCTTTGTGATTATTTTATTCCCATCTGAACTAATTAATTCAATAAAATAGATACCTGAGCTCCCCTGAATTTCTGTTGCAATTTTTTCAGAAGCTGTAAAGGTATGTTCAAAGAGTTCTTGGCCAATTGTATTTTTTATGGAAAGTGATACAAATTCTATGTTATTACTTGAAACATAATCAATGTTTATCTTTCCATTCGTAGGATTTGGATACACATCAATCAAGTGATTGTTTGACAGCTCATTGATTCCAAGTCCGATCATCGAAATACAATTGGACGTATCAATACATCCGTAATGGTCTATTATGACACAATAAGTTCCGTCATTGGTGGGTGTATAAGAAGAATCTGTTGCATTGGGAATGGGTGTATAATTATTAGAGCAGTCCAACCATTGAAAGGTATATTCACTTGTAGTAGTTAGATTGGCAACATTGGAAAACAGCTGACCAAACCATTTGTAAATAACTGTATCAAGTGGAATCATTGTAAGGGTGGTTGTAACAGTTGAGTCGCATCCATGTATAGATGATAGGTGATTGGTATGCAGCATGGTATAGGTGTTGAAATGTGAAATACTATATCCATCCGGAAAAGTGAAACCATCGTTTTGACATGCAGTCGCCGTATTTGATCCAGTATAAATCGGATGAACGATTAACTTCTGTATAGTGATTCCACCACTTTGATTACTCCCTGGAATGGTATCGTAGTAATACCCGGCAATGTGTTCCTGAGTACCAAAAATGAGTGTGCTGTCGTTGGAACAAATTTCAACAGGAGGTAATTCCGGATAAGAACCTACTTTGAAATTATCGACCAAAAAATTCGGATGAAAAGTACTGGGATCATTGCCGCCATGGATGGACTTGATTTTATATCTGAATTTTACAGCTGGATTTCCACTCAAAAACGAAATATTATACTTGGCAGTCGTTAAATTGGGAACAAAACCCCAACCTGGCTCTGCCATTGAAGCCAATGTATCATACCAGATATACCAATTTTGAGCAATGGGATCTTCCTTCGCAATGGTTGTCCAGATCAAACCTCCATCTTTTGAATATTGAAAAGTTGCCCCTTCAGTAACATCGTTACCAAATAAGCTAGTATATGTGATTCCTCTGCATGTAAAATCAAACGAAAGATAATTATTGGTGAAATTCATCAAATTATAGGTTGGAGACTCTAGATAATACGTAGGGTAATAACCGTAATCTCCTGAAGTTTGATAATTCTGCATCATCTCATCCATAAACAAATAACTTCCCGCTAAATATTGCGCGCAATAATCAGCAGTTAAATGTTTGTTTCTAAATCGATAACTGTTTCTACCATACCCTGTAGAATAATCATACCCTGTAGAATCATAATACCATTTCCAACCGTCTATTTCATCTCCATCAAATGTATATAGCATAGGATAAGTATAATTACTGGCTGTATCCATGTTCAGTTGATGGAAGAAAACATTATTTGTTTCGTTACATTCAGGGAGTACATTGTCAGGATCAATTTGCATCAACAGGTAATTGTAATTTGCATAATTTGCCGGAGTGGGTTTATCAATGATGTAATGAAAATTCTGGTAGGGAGTCAGTGCCGGAATGGTAGTAGTATCAACCCATACGTCACTATTATCCAAAATAGTATCCGTACTGCAAAAGATAGATACATTTGTTTTGGTCGTCATGTAATTGTCACATTTTACAATCAGATTTTCATGAATTCTTTTGTCCAGGCTGTTTACCATTAGTTTTTTGTGACTTGCACTGGTGATGTCAATCCGATGTTCGGTGATTGAAAAATTATCGAACGTCATTTTATTTTGTTGATCGTTTACGTTGGCATATACCAGCATGAACTGTATTCGATTACTTGTTTTTAGGAAGGTTAAATCAATAGCGTTGTGACTCACGTTATCGAAATCTCTGCCTTGATATTGTCTATGATCTTGAAAAGCAGGTAATTCCTTTCCATACAGCAACTCAGTACCATAATATTGATTTTCAAATTCATACATATCTCTTCCGTCGCTTAATTCATACTTCAAAAGACTATAAAATCGTTTGTAAGATAGGTTATTGGGTTTTAAAACTTCCCAAGATAAACCGCCATTTATGGAATACATTATGTTTCCCTGATTATTCTCATTAAACTCTCCGAAAAGATCAAATTCCAGTACCGGGTTTTGAAGTTGATTTAGGTCAAATATGGGTGAATACAGATGCATTCGATTGTTTGGTGTATAGTTGGAAGTTAAGTCCGTAACAAATGATTTTTCACCGAAATAGAGATTGTCAATCACAGCACTGTCTGCCGATTCCCATTGCCAATAATCTTTGCCTAAAGTGGAGGAGTGGTGCCAGTCGTCTGTTGTTGTTTCAAAATCATTGGCGTAAGGCAAAGATCTTAGCTGTTGTTGCGTAATTTCAAAATAACCTAGATTGTTATATTCCCTCATTTCCTGGATTTGGTTGAGCACATCCACCTGATAAAAAATATAATATTTTCCTTCCGCCAAAGTGGGCTTTGTATAGCTAAATTCTGAGAGTATAAAATTTGTATCGGGTACAATGGATTCAATTTTCTCACCTAGTAAAACATCATTTACATCAAAGATGGAATCATTAGACCAATAAAACCGGGTAGTTGTGGATGCGAGTTGTGAAATTCCGCTGTTAAAAAGATAATAATCCAGTATAGCAATACTGCTAGAAGTGGTTGTAAATCTGTTTTTTTTCTCTCCTTCAATCGAAACATCCGGCCGTTGTGGTCCGATGTAAATATCATCGATTGCTAAGTTGGCGTAGGGTAATAATTCGTTTCCTGAAGATCCATCACCTTCAAACATTATTTTTGTGTTGATCTCACCATCCAGGTACGAAATATTCTTACAACCGCAATCCCAGCCATAGATTCGAGGATTAAGAATTTGCTGATCATGATCGAATGAAAATACGGGATTGGTATTGTTGCTGTTCCCCGCTACAGGGAGAAATAATTTTATATTTGAATTTAATTGATCCCGGTATTTTTTATACCAGTAACAAACTACATTATTGGTAGTGCCTGATAAATTTAGAAAAGGACTTTCTAAATAGTCGTAACCAAGGACGTATGGCTTGCCTGTATAAAATGAATTATTACCTGAATGTGCTTGTTCGAGCTGCCATATTTTTGGATTACCTGCTTCCCAGGTCGTCGTCGTCGTATACTGCGAACCCCTGTTCCAAATTTCAGAATCAGACTCGAAATCAGCTATAAATGGAGTTCCGTAGATGGAGTCCATAAAAAGGACTGCATAATTTTGATTGTCCGTTTCGTTGGATTCCGGAAATAAATTTAAAGTATCCAACTGATAGATCACATAGTATTTTCCACTGTTTAAGTTAGGAGGGAGATTCAAATCTTGATTGAAATAAGTGTTATATGTACTGGTATTAACACCACCACCACCTAAAAAATAGTCGTTATTATCTAACAATGTATCTTTAGAGAGATAATAAGCATTATGCAATAGTGCAGAAAAATTAAAATGATTGGTAAAATGGAAGCGGGTATTGACATTAATAGATGTAAAATTCGGATTTATTCCCTGGATGGTATCTCCCCGTTCAGCGATAAGATTCTGATTATCCCTGTTAATGGAAAAGTTATCGATGAGCCAGCCTTTTGAGGAATAATTGTCGGAAATAAAAAGGAATCTGAATTTCACACTGTCGTAATTAATTCCCTGGATAAAAGAAAGATCAATTTCAGATTTCTCAAAATCAGTAAAGTGAGAATACGAAAAACCATTTATCGTTTGCCAATTTACTTTTGAGGTGTTGGCATCATCAAGTGAAAGCCAGGTATTACCGGCACCAGACCAGTATTGAAGGTAAAAATGTGAAAGGTAATCAGCATCCCTCTTATGATAAAAGGTCATGTAATAGTGTGCCGTCGTATCAGATAGATTGAAATAAGGAGTTTCCAGGCATCTTTGAGAGTTTGGAGCACAGTTTCCGCCTGATTTGGTTCCCCATGCATAATTTCCTGTAAATGCTGGAGAAAAATAATTGTCACCATTGGAAACAAGAACCCAGTCATCTGTTCCTGCAGGTGCATAGTGCGACCAATTTTGATTTTGAAGAGAAGATTCAAAATCTGTCATATAAGGTACAGCTGTTGATTGACTATACGAATAGAAACATAGTAGTGTAAAGACAAAAGATAATGCTAATAATTTTACTCCAAAAGTGGATGTATTTTTCATACTTTCAATTATTTATTCAAATTTGGAGTAGATTGGCGGCAAGTATTGTGTACAAAAGTATTCATTTAGTGTAATTGCTGAGGTTTTTGAATAATAAATCTGAGTTCAGCAATTTATGACAAACCAAAAGAGAGCCCATTTTAAGGCTCTCTTTACAATTTTGATGATGATTAATCCTATCTCTGGATATTCATCATTAATCCTAATCCAAGTACATTGATTCCTGAATTAGAACCCAATACTTTTGTGTATTCAACACGAATACCATAAGATTGGTCTTTTATCAGAAATTTAATTCCTCCTTGAACATTTATTCCTGACATATTTCCATAATCTGAATATCTAGCAAGGTTAAAACCTGCTCCAAAAAATCCACCAAAATTAGAACGTGATTCTGTGGATGAATGATGCCCAAAATTGATTTGTGCAACGATAGGTAAAGTGATAAATGTGCTCATACCTCCATCACCACCATCTCTACTGCTGTATGATGAAGAACCGATACCTCCAATTGTTGGATATGCACTTACTCCGATTGAAATTTCATCTTTAAGAATGTAATCAAATCTAGGGTTATAGGTAAATCCAGGTAATTGTTCATTACCATCATGGTCGTTAACCATACTCAAGGTTATTCCACCTGAGTGATTAAATTCTGTTTGTGATTTTGCACTAAAACCACTAAGCAATAAGCCGATTATGAGCGTTACTTTTTTCATTGATATTTATTATTAATTAATTTACAAGTTAGTTTACTGTAAATCAGTTTTAATTATTAAACACTTACAGGAATGAATATTTCAATTCATCAGGATCAAAAAATAATATTCCGGAAAATTATTGATTTTGATTTAGTGATTAGTAGCTATTTCTGCTTTTACAGCGATGCAAACCTATATAATATTTTGTTGCAATCAATGAAAAGCTATTATTATTTTTAGAATTGCGTAATTTAAACTATTTAAGTAGTATGTTTTAGTCGTTTTTAAATGAGCATGTTAATTTTAGATAAATTGGTGTTAGTTTTTTTTCGAAAATAATAATAAAACCAAAAACCCCCGCAATAAGAGCTTACGGGGGTATTAGATTCAGGTGGTTGTTATGAAATTCTTGCTAAAACTCTAAATTGAATCTACAACCTGTTTCTAATTCTATAATGTCGGAAGTTTAAAAAGGTAACAGAGCAATCAGTTAAAAAGTTCAATAATTTTTCTGGTTATTGTTTAACTATCATTTTTTTTCCTTTGGATGGAAACACAGGATCTTTTGGAAGAGCCTGACTATCACAACAAGGATCGATTGCATCCACTAGAGACTGGATGAATTTATTTTCCTTTTCCATCGCATCCGTTTTCGCTTTTAGTTCGGCTTCCATTGCTGCTTTTTCAGTTCGAAAAGCTGCCTCTTTCTCTGCTTTTTCTTTTTCCTCTTTCAGTGCTTTGATAAGTACATCGTTATCGCTGGAGAGTTGTTGGAGTTTCCGGTACAATTCATCCTCAGTCACCGGGGTCCAGGCAGCAAGTTGAACGTTCTTGTTTTTATAGGGATCATACTCTTTTTCCGAATATTCCAATTGGTTGTTGGTCTTATGAATTCCTATGCAATACGTATCCTGCATTTCGTCGCTCCCTAATTTACCGGCTCTTGGGAAGTGAGCTTCAAATTTCCCGTCCGTTTCATTCAGTGGAATAACGGTTTTTAGGGTATTGATGCATTGGTAGATTTTCATGTCTTCCGCCTTTTTCAAGGGATTGATAGCAACTATTGCGTCATCTTTCCCTAATAAATGCAAGTATTCGTCAATGTTCATCCATCCTGACGAATTCCACTCGACTTTATAGCTTTCCGATTTTCCCACTTTTGGACTTGCAAAGGAAAGCGAACGATTTCTGCCTATTGAAATACTTGGTAAGCTGAATGATCTCGTATTAGCTACAGGTACATTTTGATAATTGTTGATCAGGTTTCCAAGACTGACCTGTAATTCTGCCAGTTCTGCTTCGTTCATTTTTCTGTAATCATCGCGCGCCTTTTCGGTTTCTCTTTGAAATTTCGCACGTGCGGTATTGTAATACGCTTGAATAGCTCCCTGATTGATGTTATTATCCTCAACGTTTGTCAATTTTTGATCGGCAAAAGCTTGAAAAACGGCTTTGTTTCCATCGCTTAATTGATTAGCCACCATTTGATCCACTTCAGAGAGATTTTTCCCTAAATTGCCTATGTATAATTCCAGCAATTGCTGTGCTGACGGTACTTTGTGTAAGGCTCTCAAACGCTCCTCGAATTCTTTTGTCGCAATAAATGTTTTGGCAAAAGGTTCAGTTTTCAGTGTTTTAATACTCAAGGGGTTGAGAAAACAAGCTTCGTTACACGATTTTCCTGTGTAGATGATTTCTACCGGTTTTTTCTTGTTCAGAACTACATTGTCAATAGTGATGGCTGCTGAACATTGCGTTTGAATCACAATGCTGACCACTTTGTCTCCACGAATATTTTTTCCGCTGATTCCTAAATCTGTTGACCCCATTTTGTAAACAACAGGAGCTGCAGAATTAAACGTGTTTTTGCTTCCTTTATTTGTTGCAATAAAACAAGTGACAATTGCGTC
>CAIUKX010000076.1 GCA_903899795.1 uncultured Flavobacteriales bacterium | reverse complement strand
TTATTATTTTTGCAAAAAAATGATGAGATTTATTCACATATTGTTATTTTTCTTTTTTGTTCCTTTTATGGGGTTTTCCCAACAGGATACATTGAAAAAGCCACCTATCGATACGGTCAAGGTTGTTGATTCACTGAAAACAGATGTCGCAAAAATGGATTCCATTCAGCAAGACTCGTTAAAAAAGGCTTCAGTGGTTGAAAAAAAATGGAAATTATCATCTATTTATGCATTGAACGGTTCTCAAACTTCTTTTGTGAATTGGAATGCCGGTGGACGAACGAATGTTACTTTACTAGGGTTTGTAACTGCCAGTGCCGATTATAAAAACAAACATTTTAAATGGGATAATGATTTGAACCTAGCTTTAGGTGGAATGAAATATTTGGAAGCAAAATCTCTGGGGATGCAAAAAACGGATGATCGAATTGATTTAGCATCAAATGTCGGACATGTTTTGAAAAAACATTATTACTTGTCGTGTATTGGAGGATTTAAAACCCAAGCACTGGATGGTTACGCTTATCCAAATGATACAGTAATCGTATCTACATTTATGGCTCCGGGATATGTGAATCTGGCTTTTGGTTTTGATTATGTTCCAGATGACAATTTTGGAATATTCTTATCTCCCTTTGCTGCTAAAATGACATTTGTAAGAGACCAACGTTTGGCTGATTTAGGATCTTTTGGAGTGACGAAAGCAACTTATGATGGATTGGGAAATGTAATCACAGCAGGAAAAAGATTCAGGGGTGAGTTTGGTGCTTATATCAAAATGAAGTGGAACAGGACACTGGCAAAAAATATTGATATGAAAACACGCTTGGAATTGTTCAGTAACTACAATCACAATCCCCAAAATATTGATGTCAACACGGAAATCATCTTTAATTTTAAGGTTAACTCTTGGTTTTCGGCTTCGTTACAATGGAATGCAATCTATGATGACGATATTAAAATTCATTTACCAAATGGAGCCATGGGACCTAGATTACAGTTTAAATCGGTGGTTGGTTTGGGAATCTCATATAATGTCAAAAATTTCAAGGAATAAGAAGTTCCTTTTTAATAATTAAACGAACCAATTACCGGCTATTGTAAAAATTACCATTGCTATCGTGATTTAATGTTTTCGAAGTGATTGTCTGAAATATGGCAAAAGCATCAGATTTGTTTTTGTAGTATGGGAAGCATGGAACAACATATGCTAATGTATGGAGAAGATATACTTTAAGCCTAGTCAAACCCTGGTTGAACCCTATTTTGATATTTTATTTTCAGTGGAGAAGCAATACTAAAAAACAACGTTCTTTGAAGAAGAATATTGTTGTGATTTTAAACTGATTTCGATGTTTAGAATTTCTTAAATCACTCAACAAAAAAAATGCCCGACCAAAACAAGTTCGATCGGACGTTTTTTCTAGGGTTGTAAATACATCATAGTCGAATGATTACACCTTTATAGTCAGCGCGTTCTCCCGGTTCCGGGTTATTAATTTTTACGGTCCAAATACAATTTGTATTGTTAGGTACCAAGTTTCCTGTACGAGTATCTATTCCGTCCCAAGGTTGAGTAGCATCATTTGTTTGATAAATGATTCCGCCGTCAACCGGATCAATGATTGTTAAAGTGAATTTTACATTTCTTGATTTCAATGCGGTTGGAATCCAAGTTCTATTTTTAGAATTGTCATCCGTTGGACTGAAAGCTGAAGTTGCTAACAGGTTATAGTCTTCCGCGATTGTAATTTTTTGTTTATCAGTAGATGTGCAACCATTCGTTGAAGTTGTAATTAATTTAACTTCATAGGTTCCTTTTTTGAAAAAGTGAGCTTCGATATCTTTTGAAGTGTAGGTTTGTTTAGATACTTCCCACTCATAACTTTGAGCAACATTGTTCCCATTAAAATGAACAGTTGGAAGTCCGCTTTCGAATTCATATTCTCCGATTTCTATTTCAGCTTTTGGAGAGCCTGCTACAGTAAAGTTTTCCTTCGATACAAATGCTCCATCTTTCATATACCCAAGCTCATAGGTTCCAGCTGCCGAAGCAACAAAATGCAGGTTGTCATGAGGAGCGATCACCATTTTTTTGCTGTTTGTATAGGTATTTTAA
>CAIUKX010000075.1 GCA_903899795.1 uncultured Flavobacteriales bacterium | reverse complement strand
CAGCTCTATTGTTTTCAATTCAAATACAAGCACAAGCTCCTGCAAAAGAAAAAGAACAAAGTAATGCTGAAGTATTTTCTTCAAAGGCAGGAACGTTAATGCAAAAAGAATTTGTAGAAATTGGAACCCTGAAAAAAGCTAAAGTTCAGGTTCTTTATTACACTGATTTAATTTCAAACATGAAAAAGTCAGCGTTGAAATTTGAATTAGAAGTAGCATCTACTTATTCAACAGATACTAAAGTTGCAGTACTTGATGTTGATGAAATTGATGGACTTATGAAATCAATTAAATTGATGCAAGACAAGGTTATGGTTACTGTTCCAGCAAACTACACAGAAGTTTATTACAGAAGTCGTGGCGGTTTTGAAGGTGGCTGTTTTACAAGTAAAGGTGCTTGGTCTTCTTATTTGAAATTAGAAAAATTTGACGGAAAAAGTTATGTATGGCTTGAAGCTGCCGATTTAACTACATTATATGGATTGCTTGAACAAGCAAAAGCTAAAATGTAAATTTTATGACATTGAAAATAAAAGTACTTGCTGCAATTGCAGTCATTTTTATAACATTCACAGGTTGCTCAAAAGATTCCATAGAATCGAGTTATCAATATGAAGTGAGCGGCTCTGCTGGCAATTATAGCATCACCTGCGAAGGTGCACCAAGCGGAACGGCTCAATACTCTAATGTTGGTAGCGGCTGGACTTACAAATGGACGCAAACAGGCACACGTTGGCTTTATATGTCTGCCCAAAATAACACGGCAAGCGGCTCCGTAACTGTCAAGATAATTCGAGATGGTAAAGTACTCGCACAACAAACCAGCAGCGGTGCTTACGTTATTGCAACCGTTGATGGAACCTATTAAATATCCATACTTCCACCAGCATTAAACCTGCCTGTGGAAGTAGCTTTCCCTTTGTCAACTTGTACAATTACATCTACTTCATGGGCGTGTTCATTCACGCCTTTGAATTTTCCTTCCTTGGTTGTGTGGTAAATAAAAATGAATGAGGTGTTGGGATGCAATTTTCTAATTTGATCAATATCGTTTACGTCCATTCCAGCTTTAGAAACACTGTCAATAAATACAAAATCAAAATCGGATATATTTTCAGGCACACGGTCGGTAATATATAAATTGGAGTGATGCGCTTTTAAGCGTTCTATCTTTTCTTTAAGCGTGTAACCAAAGCCCTCTTCTACTGCGCAGAATAATACTTTACCGTGGTGAGCTGCCAGGTAATTAGCAAAGTCCAAACACATGGTTGATTTACCACTTTTAGGCAATCCATAAACCATGGCTGTAAATCCGACACTTGGATCACCAATCAGTTCTTTGTATTTTCCTTTGAGCCCAATAGTTTGAAAGTCCATGGCAAGTAATTCGCCTGAACTCACAATCATTCCATTGTCATCATCATACCCGTTTAAACTTTTTTTTTGAAATAGGTCTTCGCCCAATATTCCCATGAGCCCATTAAGCTGTGTCTTATTAATGGTAAGCATTGCAGGATTGCCGTCAATATAGTTTTTCAGCGTTCCGAATGCCTCATTTAGCTTATTGGCGTACTTATCCGACTTAGTAATTTTGCCCTGTTCT
>CAIUKX010000074.1 GCA_903899795.1 uncultured Flavobacteriales bacterium | reverse complement strand
TTGCAAATAAAGAAACAAATAGCTCTAAATTGAATAATTTCGATCAAAAGCTTTTTGTCATTAAAAACGAGCTGGTAAATTTGAGCGAGACTAGTTTGGACGTGTTTCAATTGCTTTTACAATTGAGGATTAAATTTTATTTTCACATAACACTGAACACTAGCTCTTCTGTTCTTTATTGAAATAAACCAAGTAATAATACATTTGTTTTTCCTCATCCCAACCTTTTTCTACAAATTTCTCTGCACTTTCAGGATTAATGAAATCCAATTTGATTTGGATATGAGTATCTAAATTGATTACATTTTTAATCGATTTACGTGCATCAGTTACCGCAGCATTAGCGATTGGGAAAGATGTAACGTCTTCAATACTGTATTTTTCACCACGGTCTGCTTTGTAGCTTTTGAATTCAGGAATCAAATCAGGATTGTCCATTACTTCATTTAAGAATGCCGTTTCTTCAAAGTTATCATTTTTGGCAAAGTGATTAACTGCACGGTTCATAAACATCACTTCTTGTTTTTTGTCTTCAGCAGGAAAAACCACTTCTTTAGCAAACTCTTGACAGAATTTTAAATACTTTTTAGTCATGAAATTCTCATCTTGAAAAGCATCAACAGCTAGGAAATGTTCTAACCAATAACGAGCGTCATAGCGATTGATATCTACCGTTAAAATTTTGTATCCTTCTTCTTTTTTGTAATTAAAAATCAAACAACCTTTGTCAAGTTTGTTTAAGTTAATTCCTTCTTGAAGAATCATTTCTAAACTACTCCCTTTTTCTTCAAATTGAAGGAAATCAGTGCGCAACTCACTTTTAAAAACACCAATAGCATCAACTACATTGTTGTCAATGGAAACATTAGTCAAATAAGTTACATACACCTCACCATTCTTAATATGAGGATGGTTTGATTGTTCAAAAAGATGTTGGGTAATCTTTTTAGAAACGTCATGAACATTACCTGGGTTCTCGAAAATCTCCGTTGCCAAATTGAACATATCATTGTCTTCCAAATCTACCTCATGCGAAAATTGAAAGTAATTTTCTTCTTTTTCACGAAACGATTTGAAGAAATATTCTTTTAAGATTGGAACAATTTCGTCGTTTAATCCATAAGGATTATCAGAAAGAAAAATGGATTCGTTTCTACTTTTATTTCCTACGCGGTGTATTGATAAACTCTCAATATGAGTGTTGAAAAGGTTGATCATTTATTTTTTATAATTTTTGAAGTCTATTATCTATTCTCTTTTTTCTTCTCTCTCAAATTTAATTCCAATTCTCTTCAAATCCGTAGTCTTCAAAACTATCGTCTCCGCTGAACATGTCAAGATCGTCTTCATCCAAATCGTCTTCAAATTCATTGTAGCTTTCTTCTTCTTCAAAATCAGCTTGAAAATGTTTTTCCATAGCTTCAGCAGGCATCTCACCATGAGAGAAAATGGTTTCTGGGTAAACATTTCCAACAATTAAATCTTCAACAGCAGCCAATTCTACTAAGAAAGTCCACATGTTGATGAAGTCATATACATAGATGATTTTAGTATTGTCTTGGTTTAGAATATCAGATAATTGATAATCACTCATTATTTTGTTTTCACCAGGAACATCTCCTGCATCAAACATTGGAATTTCATCTTCTTGATTCCAAGTGTCATCACAAGTATAGAACGATGCAACTTCCAATCCATCAAATCCAAAAGCATTCACGATTGCATTATGCAAATCTTCTAAAGTGTCGTCTTCTAGTATAGCAATATCTCTGAAAATATCTTCTTCGGCATCGAGAATTACTCTAAATTTATAAACCATGTTTCTAATTTTTTTGAAAGGTCAAAGGTAAAATATAAATTACAAAAACGAATTACGAAATGCGATTTGTTGATAAGATTTTGTATTCAAAAAAATGATTCTTGTATACTGAAAAATGTATTCGTATTTTTGACTCGAGTCATTTTGGTGGCCAACAGAAGAAGTAAACCAGTAAGAAGATACCATGAAAATCGTTATATCCCCTGCAAAATCGTTGGATTTTGAAACTCCATTGCCAACTAAATTATATACTGAATATGGTTTTCAAAAGCAATCAATAGCCATTGATAAGGTTTTGAAGAAAAAGAAACCCAAACAATTGATGGAACTGATGGATATTTCGGATAAGTTAGCCGATTTAAATTGGCAACGCAATCAAAATAGAAATGTAGCTGAAATTACTCAAGAAAATGCACGTCCAGCAATATATGCATTCAATGGTGATGTCTATATTGGTTTAGATGCTTATTCGCTATCAGAAGATAAAATAAACGTTTTACAAGACAAATTAAGAATTCTGTCGGGTTTGTATGGTTTGTTAAAACCCCTCGATTTGATGCAACCCTATCGTTTGGAAATGGGAACCAAATTGCCCATTGGAAAAAACAAAAACTTATATGAGTTTTGGAAAACAATTATTACAAAAGAATTGAACTCACAATTAACCAAAAACGAATTATTTATCAACTTAGCGAGTAACGAGTACTTTGATGCAGTAGACGTAAAGAAATTGAAGGTACCAGTAATCACTCCCGAATTCAAAGACTATAAAGACGGCAAACTAAAAATGATTAGTTTCTTTGCTAAAAAGG
>CAIUKX010000073.1 GCA_903899795.1 uncultured Flavobacteriales bacterium | reverse complement strand
TAATTTATTCGTAGCATCATACAAAGCAAGTGAAGCAATAATGTTTTCATCCGTATATCCAAGAATTATTCCTTCCATTTCAATTAAATCATGAATTGAAAATGAGTTATTTTCATCTGATAGGAAGTCTCTATAAATATCGGGCAGTTCAGAGCGATAAATAGTCGCATTATTTTCAACCAATTCTTTGGTAAATTGATACCCTTGTTCACTTTTTTGTCGGATTTCAGCTAAATTCTCAAGTGTACGATCAATGGCAGTTAAACGATTCAACATTGAATAGTGATTAAACGTTGTTTCAACCAATTTAAAAAATATAGTGTGATAAGGTATCATTTGATTGTTTTGAAGCCAAACATTTTTACAATAATTGATTGCATATTCTTTGTTATCTGCTTCATTTACAAAGGCTATAATGCCTTTTTTTAATACACTGTAATTGTGTTCGGAGGCTCTTACAAATTTTTCTTGCATGGCTAAATCGTTAATCTATTACTATAACGCAGGAAAATTATTTTTTAGTACATTTTCCTTTATTTTATCTCATCCAATTTACCTTAATATACCTTAATCAAAACACAACTAGTTGTAAACTATATTGCAAGGTGATAATTAGACATAAACTGCTATTTTTAATACAATTTAACTCACATTACGATACAAATGATGCAAACATTGATGTGTATGTGATGCAGACATTCATGTAAACCATGCAGATATTGATGTAAACCATGTAAACATTCATGTAAATGGATGGAAAATGGATATATGTTACTGAATCATAATTTACTTTGAAAAAAACGACTTCCTACAATCCTGTAGTTCCGCTTCCGCCAGCTGATGCCGTCCCGAATTATTCACCCTCTTATACACCTTCCGTTTTTCCTTTAAAACTAAAATCCAAAGGAGCGTATGTAACGACTATTCAACTGGCATTGATCAAAAAGTACGGTGCTAAGATTTTACCACGTAACGGGGCAAATGGTGATTTTGGTACGGAGTTACAAAGTGCGTTAATTTCTTTGAATCTTCCACACGTGATTTATGCCATTGATTACGATAATATTTTAACGGCACTCGCACCACCAAAAAATGAAAGTAGTAGTAACACTACCAATCAAAATAGTAGTAGTACAAAAAACGATCAAAGCAAGTCTAACGGATCAAATCAGAATCAAACAACTACAGCAAAGCAAAAACAAACATTCAAACACATTGCTTTGAAACTCAAAACAGCTATTGAAAACAATCATTTTTCGGAATGTATCAAAGAGTTAAAACAAATCAAATCAACGGATGAATACGTGTTGATTAATGCGTATTTCTCATCTGAAAAAATAGACGGGTTATTAAAAATGAGTATTGTCACCGCTTTGTTACGTTCTTTTCCGTCTGACTCAGATCAAAAGCAGCTGAATAGTCAATTTTATAGAATTGGTTTACGCTACAACAGTTCGCAATGGTCGTTATCGGGAATAGATTCTAAAACGATTGTGACCGTTCAGCCTGCTAAGGTGTGGGATGAAAACAAAAACGAAATCGTTGTACCCCGTTCCACCATCTTAGGGGAGTTCATTCGGGCAAAAAACGGAATTTGTGAATTCAGAACCTTGGACGGTAAAAAACTCTATGTAAGTATTCATTTAATCGCCTATATGCCATGATCTCACAAGTTTTAAAGATTGCCAAACAAAAAGGGTTCGTGATTTACAAAGATCCTCATAAGTTAAATATATGGGGGTTTCGTTCACCTAACAACATCCCTAACGCTTTCGACGACGAGTTTCACGTTTTTACAAATGTGGGAACATTAAATAAGCCGAATTGGTACTACTTGGTTTTTAAAGGCACTACCGATCCTGGTACTTACTGGTTGAGAAATCCTATGAACCCACAAGGAACAGCGATTTTAAACGAAGGGCAATATATAGATGCTTACGCAATCGGATTGCACAAAGGGAAATACAAAGCACTGGTACAGGTGGGTGAACTCGAAATAACAAGAGACTACAACCGTGACGCAATTTTGGATTTTTATAACGGTAAAACGATGCGAAGCCGTGCTTTTGGAATCAACATCCACAGAGCAAATAAAGTTGGATCAACCTACCATGTCGATAAATATTCGGCAGGCTGTCAAGTGTTTAAAAACGAATCGGATTTTGAGTTTTTTCTCAAACTCTGCGAACTGCATAGACAAATGTATTCCAATCGGTTCACATACACATTAATCGATCTGAGAACACAAGAAAAAAAAACGCTAGTAAATAATTTTAAAACCGTCGTTCTGGGTACAGCTGTCACTGCGCTTTTGATCGGAGGTTATTTTTTAATCCAGTCAGATAATGAAAGAAACGAACCATTATGATAAAATCACCTTTGCCCTAACTGTGGCAGGATTTATCGGAAGTGTCATTTTTTATGTCGGAGTCCTCAAAGACCTAAAAAAGAAACCCACAGAGGACAAACAGAAAATTGCCGATCTCGAAAAGGAAAACAGGCAGTTAAAAGCGGTCATAGACCATATTATCAAAAATGAGGGGTCGGTCGACCCCCTCAAATTTCAAAAATAATTAAAACCAACAAATAACTTATTGTTTCACCCTTAAATCCTATCTATTATGATAACCATAACAGCGGAAAATTACTACCGAATCTACAACCAAATCAAACGTTTTTCACTTCCTGACCACATTCAAAAAGGTGCGAAATTTATCGATAAAGTGACCAACTACGGACGGAACTGGAAAGCGTATTTTGATCCTTATTCAAGTACGTACCGTGACTTTGCAAACAATTACTTTGCTCAACTTTCAAAGTTCATCGATGAGGAATTAAAGAAAAGTGTTGTGTATGAACGCTTACAAAAACACGATTCGCACAGCGAAACAGGCACAAGACAACGAACAAACGGAAGCACACGAACGAGAAGAAAGGTACGCAAATCTGTTTCTAAGCCTCAAAAACCACCCGTTCAAAAAGCAGAAAGACCCACCCTCAGAAAACCATCCGAAGTAAGCAAACTTGACGAAGCTGTTTACATTATTAAACGCTACTACAATATGCACAACGATAGAAAGACCTATCAGCAAATTTTGAATTTCACAAACGATTTGCAACTCGCTTTAATGGAAAAACGGATCACCAAAACAACACCCTATGCAAAAGAGGTCATGAGTATTCAGGAAAATTTATTACACCTGCTCGATAATATTTCGCAAACGGGTAAAACCTTAATTACGTTCCCTGTCCAAACACTCAACCATTTTAGAAATATTGTTGAGGGACAACGACAATTGCATTCGGTAAAGTTTATTAAATCCTATATGACCTTGCAGGGTAAAATAATCAGCAACAAAACCGCAATTAATCTTTATAACAGGATTCTGGAGGCGAAAATTTCCGAAACCGATCCTTACCGATCCGAAATTGACAAGATTTTAAATAACCTCAGAGTATTCACAAAGAAAAACCACTATCAGGGACTTTTAACGATTCCTAAACGTGATTTGTCGGGACTTATGGGAATCAGTCATGTAAAGACAAAAAAAGCGGTTCAGAACAAAGATACAAGCCGAACACCACGGGGAAGAAAACCAAATCACGGATTAAGCGGATTTGACGGAGAATTAACAGAGGACGAACTCCAACTTTTATACGGCAGTCCAATTGCGGAAGAACAAACAGAACCGAAAATATATAAAGCCTCAGACATTGTAAATATGAAATTTGACGTGTTGCCTTTCACTGGAAAATGGGAGCAGTTTTTCGGCAGACCTTCCCGCGGGTTTTGTTTTATGGTGTCGGGAAAACCCAAATTTGGAAAATCAACCTTTTGCCTTGAATTTGCCGACTATTTGGCAAAAGATTTCGGTAAGGTGTTATACATCGTAAGAGAGGAAGGAATCGGGGACACCTTAAAACGTAAATTGGAAAAGTTAGAATCGATCCACCCGAATTTTGAATGTGCCGACAGGCTTGTAAACGATTATTCAAAATGGGATTTTGTATTTTTTGACAGTGTTACCAAACTGGGATTAACACCTGAACACATTGAGCGGATCAGAAAGCAAAACCCGAAAATTTGCTTTATTGAGATTATGCAAGTAACCAAACAAGGAGTATTCAGAGGTTCTAACTCCTTTCAGCACGATGTGGATTCAGTTGTTGAAATCTTCGACATTGGTTGCGCTCGACAAATCGGAAGATTCAACCCCTACGCTGAAATGGAATTTTTAGATCCTGACGGGGAATTTTAGGGATTATCCCTTTTTACTATTTTTTCAAATAACTTTTAATTAATCGACACATTGTATAACCATCTAATCACCTTTCAATTATGGAACTCAAATTATTTGTACTCGCCCTTGAGCGGTTGAGTGATCAAGTTGAACAACTCAAAAACGATGTTCTGAACTTGAAAAAAGAAAACGAGCAGTTTAAAATAAATTCCTTGAATCCTTTTGTATCTGTAAAAGAACAAACACCCCAGACGATAAAAGACGAGTTACTCGATGCCAAACAAGTAAGTCAAATGTTAGGGGTTTGTTACAACACCATTAAGCGAATGATTAAAAAAGGAATCTTACCACGCATCAAAATCAATGACCGCCGATTCAAGTTTGAAAAATCGGCGATTCTTGCCTACCTCGAAAGGCAAAAAAGTAAACCTATTCAACCCCAATTTTATAACATTGAACCATGAACCTAAAAATAAATTATCAGACAAGAAAAGGCACTAAAGACACCATTACTTTAGAGGCTTTTATTAACTACGGAGCAAAGGAGTATGATATGTTAAAACAGGCATACGTCTATAAACCTTTGAGATACCTAACAGGGTTAAAAATTAACGCTTCGCAATGGGATTCGATTAAAAAGCAGCCAAGAACAAACGAAGACCTAGCTAAATTTAAGTTGATTGAAAAAACCATTCAAGACACTTACCAGTACTTGAAAATGAAATCAACCGACATTAAACCCGAAGAGTTTAAAAAAGAACTGGACAAACGGATCAAAGGCAAAGACGATGAAAAGGTAGTTTCTAAAGTCCGAATTGTCGATCACATTTTAAACGTGATCCTAAAATCTGACGCTTACAAGCCAAAAACAAAGGAAAACTACAAATCCTTTTCTAATACTCTTGAAAATTTTGAGAAGCACATCGGTAGAAAACTCTATTCAAACGACTTTAATCAGGAACTTTTTAAAGAGTTAATTACATTCGTTCGATCTAATAAGAAAGTCAACAAAATAAATGCCGTCTGGACGATTCAAAAACAATTAAGGGCAACACTCAACGACATTTCAAGGGAATATAGCCTAAAAGTGTTGGACGTAGGTAAAGACATTGCACCTAAAGACAAGATTCAAAGCGTTCAGGTAGATGCTGTATATTTAACCTTTCAGCAGATCAAACAGATCATTGATTACAAACCAACGGACAAAGTATTAAAAGAAGTCAAGCTAATTTTACTCATCCTTATTTTTTCGGGTTGCAGAGAATCAGACGTTCAAAAGATCATTCCCCAATACACTTGCACAATCGGGGGGGAATCGTTCAGGTATGCACGTTTTTTGACGGGTAAAACAGACACTGAAATCGTTGTACCCTTCTTAAAACCCTTAGAGGATGCTATAAAAGAAAACGGGGGGAAACTCCCTTCAAAAATTGATCGCTCTGTCTTTAATGCTAAGGTAAAAATCATTGCAAAAGAATGTAAGCTTACTCAACTCGAAACACTTGTTTATGTCGATGAAAACAATAAGAGACAGTTTACTACCGCTCCCTTTAATGAACTGGTATCGTCCCACATCGGTAGACGCTCTTTTGTAACCAACCTGATCAACTTTATACCCGTGACGATCCTAGCCAAAATAACAGGTCATACGCTAACGGATAGTTCGGTCATATTCAACTACAACAAAATCTCTTTGATCGATAACGCGGTTAGGTTCGTTAAGATGCTTCGTCTTTCAGCAGTACAATACCCTGACGAGTTCCCTATCAAACTCATCTAGGGACTCGATAATATCTACGGGGGAATGTTTGCACGTTCCCCCGTTATTGTTTACATTTGGCTGAGATTCTACTCAGCTTTTTTTGTGGTAGAATTTATGGTAGAATATTAATGTACCTAGAGAGTTCTCAATGAATAACCTTTAAGGCTCTTAAAAGCTATCAAAGCGTAAACAACTGTAATACAATGGTGTGTGATACAAACAGAGTCTTTAAGATACTTCGTTGCTACTCTCCAAAGGGGGAGAAAAAATTATCCTTCAAATTTCTTAAATACCACCGACGCAATATGTCCACCAAATCCAAAGGTGTTGCTCATTGCATACTTCATTTCTTTTTGGATGGATTTTCCAATTGGGAAGGTAAACATATCGGCAAATTCCGGTTCAATATCTGTTGTATTGATTGTCGGAGGTACAGCACCTTCCAATAGAGCCATTGCGCAGGCAATTCCTTCTATTGCTCCTGCAGCACCGAGTAAATGTCCAGTCATTGATTTTGTAGCAGACACAGCCAGGGATTTTCGATTTCCGAAAACTCTTTTCGCTGCAATCAATTCACTGTTATCGCCTTGAGGTGTTGATGTTGCATGCATATTGATATGATCGATTTGATCAGCAGTAATTCCTGCTTCGCGCATTGCTTCGTTCATTCCCAATACAGCTCCGTCACCTTCTGGATGTGTACCTGTCAAGTGATAAGCATCTGCAGCCATTCCTCCACCAACAATTTCTCCGTAGATTGTTGCTCCACGTTTGATAGCATGTTCGTATTCCTCAACAATGATGGCTCCGGCACCTTCACCCATCACAAATCCATCACGGTTGATGTCGAATGGCCGTGAAGCTGTTTGCGGAGAATCATTACGTGTTGAAAGTGCTTTTGCAGATGAAAAACCTCCAATAGCCGATTCGTTAATGGCTGCTTCAGAACCACCGGTAATAATCATATCTGCTTTTCCCCATTTAATGTAGTTGAAAGCTTCGATGATTGCCGTATTGGAAGTGGCGCAAGCCGAAACCGGACAGAAATTCACGCCTCTCAATCCATACTTGATGGAAATAATTCCTGAGGCAATATCAACCAAAATCCGTGGAATGAAAAAAGGTGTAAAACGAGGAGTTCCATCGCCTTCACAATATTCTTTCATTTGGTCTTGAAAAGTTTGAATCCCTCCGTTTCCAGATCCCCAGATGACCCCAATTCTGTCTTTATTGAGTGTTTCAAAATCTATTTTTCCGTGTTCAACTGCTTCCGCTACTGCAACGAGACCATATTGAGAAAATGGGTCGTACTTTCTAATTTCTTTAACGTCAAAATGATCTTTGGGTTCGAAATTCTTTAATTCACAGGCAAATTGAGTTTTGAATTTTGTAGTGTCGAATTTTGTAATCAGTGCAGCACCACTTACGCCATTCTTCATATTTGTCCAAAATTCGTTCAGGTTATTTCCTATTGGTGTCAATGCACCCATTCCGGTAATTACAACACGTTTCATTCTATACTATTTTGTGATTGTACTCAATTTCAATTCATGTATTACATGATAGCTAAAATACTGAAATTTATGTTTGAATTTATAAAAATCCCAATTCCAGTTTTGCTTCTTCGCTCATCATGTCTTTGTCCCAGGCAGGATCAAAAACAATATTTACTTTGGATGATTTCACACCTTCCACCTGGCCGACTTTATCTTCTACCTCTTTGGGCATAGTTTCCGCAACCGGACAATTTGGAGAAGTAAGCGTCATGTCAATCTCTACGTTGGCATCTTTATCGATTTTCACTTCGTAAATCAGTCCTAATTCGTAAACATCCACTGGTATTTCGGGATCGTATATTGTTTTTAAAACAGCAACGATGTTATTTTCAAGATCAATTGTAGTTGTTCCCATTTTGTTCAATCATTAATTGTTTACTGCATGAAGTGCAGTCATTTTCATTTTCTTCACCATGCTGACCAAACCGTTGGAACGCGTGATGGACAAATGTTCCTGAAGTCCAATATCTTTGATGAAATGAAGGTCAGCTTTGGCGATATTTTCGGGAGTTTCTTCGTTCAAAACGCGAATCAATAGACCAATAATTCCTTTTGTAATTACAGCATCCGAATCGGCGTAGAAAAAAAGTTTACCGTTTTCAAATTTTGAATCCAGCCACACTCGGGATTGACATCCTTCGATCAGTTTATCATCGGATTTTCGTGATTCATCAATCAAGGGTAGTTCTTTCCCCAATTCGATGATGTAT
>CAIUKX010000072.1 GCA_903899795.1 uncultured Flavobacteriales bacterium | reverse complement strand
TTTTGCAATCCCACCGCAATCCTACAGCCACCAAAATGTAATAAAATTTTGTTGCAATCCTGCCGCAATCCCACCGCAATAAAAATAGGATAAATTGCCACTAGAAGAAAACTATGGTTCAACTGGGACTTATGCTAGGTCCCAGATGAAATTTTGCAAAAGTCGCGATTAAGCTAATCTGATGCTTGAATATGGCATGAATAGCAACTAAAAAGTCTCTAAAACACATTTCACGACTTCTAAGCACTACAATTGATAACTGCAGATGGAAAACAAAAATTAAAGCATGACATACATAGCACCCAACATAGCATAGTACTCATTTAACCAAGAAAGTTCTCCAAGCTATTTATTCATCATTGCAATTATATTTATCATATTATAGCATCATTGCACCAAAGGATGAATAACACCCAAATCCTAATAATCCATTTGGCCCCTTTCCTTTACGTGAAAGCACAACATAATATCAGGAACTCCTTCATTTCATCCTAGGGAAGACTTCCAATTGATAAACATTTAATTGAATCTCATCGCCATAACAGCAAGAATTGCATTCATAGCTTGTTGCTGAGAATAATTATTAAACTATTATCAGAAACATAAAACAGAACAAATAATTAATAAAAAAATAATGAATATGAAACAATATGTCAGACCTGACTTGCTCCCTGCATAGTTCCATTTTGTTGTTGCTATAGACATACAGCACATTACATTAAACACAATAAAACCAATGATCCAATATGAATATTTGAATAATGAATATTTCATGCTTCACCTGATTTAATCCCTGCTGCAGTAATCCACCTTGATGCTGGAACGGCGCGAACACCTGACTTGATCCTTGCATGAATAAACCTTGGTGCTGGAGTGGTCCAACCGAAGCACTGCTCATTGAATGCACATTCTCTGTTGATGGCTGCACGAGCGACTGTTGCCCTTGTGTAGCCTTCTGGACTTCTATGACCTGCAAGTCAAAAAAGATGAGATCAATGAATTTAAAATAATGTTAATTCTTACCTTCAGTTTCTCTTCCAGTATTCTATAATTTTCAATGCTAGATTCCAGCATTTGCTGCTGCTTTGCAATTATTTGCTGTTGATGTTCATATTTCTTTTGTAACTCGTTCCATTGTGCATCATTATTATTTGCCTCCGAAATAGTTTTAGCTATGCACTTGTTCTTCCTAGGCGGAGAAACAATAAGTTCATTAAAGACACATACCGATGATGCATCATCAGGGTAGTCGACTTTTGAAGAAATCTTTTTGCTGGACATCTTCAATTTTTTCCCAGCCATGCTATGCTTGGTAATTCTTGAGGATCGTCTATCATTTTCTATAACAGCATCTTCACAAACGCTGATAGATGAAATATCACCATCGGCGAACTCAACCGGAGAAGATTTCTTGCCGTTGATCTTCCTTCCGGTGATTTCATTATTCTGAGTGGCAGGCTTGGGCTTACACTTATTTCCTGTAATTAATATGAAAATATTAGTATAATGAAAAAACCTTTAAGCTATTACCTTTATCATCTCCTGGTACAAATAGTTTACGTTGTGTTCGGGCTCGCCTCAATGACTGTACCTTGTTGTTAGTCTTCAATGGTTTCCCCTTGCCGACATTAGTTTTGGATTGAATTTGATCTGAAAAGAATAACACACTATTGTGAATAATATATATAGAATATTTTGGAGTTTTACCTTTCGCAGGGATAGGGTTGCAATTTGGGCGACTAGATAGTATAACGATGTCCTTCGCAGTGAAAAGTTCAATATTAAAGTACTTGTCTTCTATTGCTGTTTGATAAAGTTCACTACGAAGCTTATCTATTAGATCCAGCAATTCAAGAGATGGGATTATATCATTTGCTCCTTTGCCTATCCACGAATAGTGGATTCTACAAACACTTGGTGGTTTGGCTAACGTATCTACCGCAAAATGTACAAAATTCTTGGAATTATGCGCGAGCCTAGAAGGCACAAACGCCGCCACCCACACCAGTCGAAGGATATCCTTGGTTATACCTCGGTACTTACTAATATACTTCATCTCCGATAGCGACAAAAATTTGTTAAAATAAAGTATATGACCCCCACCTTTGGAGCATTTCGCTACTCTATGCGGTAAGGCTTCGTTTACAACATATTCTGCAAAGCTAACTTCACTTATCTCTGAAGAATCTGTTGCAACTGTAGACGCTGTTGTACACTGAGAATCATTAACACTAGGTGGTGATTCAACTGTTAAAGCAGATATAATTCTCTCCTCGCCATCAGCATCTTTAATTCCATCGTCGGAGCTGGACTCACTAGCGCTGCAATCTTCCGAATCATCATCTACATAATAATTATGAGTCTAGTTCAAATATGTTTACACTTAAATTTATTTACCTGAAGAGAAGGAGGAGGAGCTGCTACCCGATAAAGAGGTACCATCTATAAGTTCATCGAACCGTTTGTCGATCTCATTATTAATCTCAACATTTTTTATCTTTAGAGTAATATCATAAACTTTCCTGAGAATAATTCTAAGCTCTTTCTTCATTGTAGGACAAGGCTTTAAATAGTTGTAATGGTTAATAGTATACTCTATTAAAATGACTTTTTTAAAAACGCTGCTACTCTCTGCAACTGTAGCATCCATTGCAATAAATCCACATAAATTCGAGCAGAACATTGAGACGATCACAATAACTTGAAAGTGATTGGCTAACATGTTTGCGAACTCCGATGTTAGCCAATACTTACTCTCTAAATTACTGCATGTGTCCAAATCGACTTCACTTGCAGCGGAATTTGCCAACTCTGCATATTGTGAGGAGTCTCTCCATAGTTCTATCATTACTCTGAATATATCCATCCACGAAATATTCAGAGCTAACCCAAACGCTTGATAGCCACATGAACCATCTGGGACAGTATGTATTCTCTTTACCATGTCGATTGGTATGAATTGTGCCTCCTCATAAGAGACTAGTTTGATAGGTGAATTACGATACTGTGTGTAATCTAAAACCTTGTCATAAGCTACCCAGTTAGTAAGAAGATCAATCCAAGAGTGTTCTAAATTAATATTTGCAGATGAAATGAGCATTTTATGCTCATTGGCAAGCTCCGCAATAGGTATAATCAATTTATCCGGGTCTGGAATACCTTGAGATGATCTTGTTTTCACCATCACGAAGTAATCATTAGATACCTGATGAACATGACAGAGGTCAGCAATTACAAACTTCATTCACATTAGTTAATACCTCAACATAATAATATAAGATTACGTTCAAGTTATCAATTGTAATTAGAAATTCAATCAATTCCGCTGACCATGGAGCGTACATTAATGATTTTAAGGTATCTGAACTACTTTGTGCAAAATATTTTTCCTTCCATAATCTTATCTTAACAATAGACTGATCGCTCAACCCAGATGCTGCACCTAAAACCTCACTTTGCTCAATTACCCGTCGCATGAATGACTCTGCCTCCTCCACACACTCTTCATCTGAATATCTTGAATCATTATGTAAACCTTGAATAAAAGCATGAATTAGGCAAAATCCTTTTTTCCGATTCTCTAAGAACTGCATCTCGTCCTTTTTTAAAATCATCCCTTTAAGCCTTGTTTGTAGGGAATCCATCGTTATGTCTGTAATACTAATGAAAATAAATGTTACTGTATGAAATACTTGTA
This sequence comes from uncultured Flavobacteriales bacterium, assembly GCA_903899795.1. GTDB lineage: Bacteria > Bacteroidota > Bacteroidia > Flavobacteriales_D > Crocinitomicaceae > CAIUKX01. Next base: position 411 of record CAIUKX010000072.1, on the reverse strand, counting down.
AGGAGGTGATTTGCTTACATTTCAATATATTATAGTTGAAAAATGCAATTACTAGAATGAAACTTGACAGGAGGGTATCAAAACGTAAAAAAATTTAAATTTAAATAATGTTAATAACCTACCTATGGCGAAATCATGTCGGAACAGACAAGAAAATAGCCATCCCCAAATAAACCCATATTTATACTACATTGACGGGTGCGTCTTGTCAATATCTACCAGAATATGTAAGAATTTCCCCAAAAAGTATTACAGAGCTAATTTTCTCGTCTGTTCCAATTATAAAATTCATGGTTTTTTGGCGATTTTCATGGTTTTGGTCCAAAAATCATGTTGGAACAGACAAGAAAATAGCCATCCCCAAATAAACCCATATTTATACTACATTGACGGGTGCGTCTTGTCAATATC
>CAIUKX010000071.1 GCA_903899795.1 uncultured Flavobacteriales bacterium | reverse complement strand
GGTGAATAACAGTTACAAATGGTAATTACGATTTCCTTAAAGTGAAAATATTATCTTTTTTCAACCAAATTATTTTTGAAAACGTTTATATATTATTAAAACAATTTTATGAGAAAACTACTACTACTTTCAATTTTTATCTGGATTTCATCTGCTTTGTTTTCACAAAGTCAACACCCCAAGTTTAAAGAATGTCTAAAAAAGGCACCTGACAAAATCACGACTTTTTGCGTGAAAGACGATGTCGGGATGTCCGATTTTCTAATGAAGGAACATATCAATGTAAAATATCGCACCGAAAAGTGGTTATTTATCTCTGCCACTCCAGCTTGGATGGATGAGAATCAACGGAATGGGAATATTAAACAATTCTACTATGAAACAGCTCCAGCTGTTGCATTAACGGATACTTCCCGAGCAACTTTACAAGTCAATCAAGTTCAAGCTGGCTCTGGAGGTTTAACCCAATCTTATAAGGGTGACAATGTTATCATTGGTATTATTGACGAAGGAATCGATTTTTCTCACCCCGATTTTAAAGATGCAAATGGAAAGACCAGGATAATGCGAATTTGGGATCAAAAAGCGGTTGGAGGCGCTAATTCATTTCAGCCGTATGGATATGGTTTATGGTGGGACAGTACCTCAATTAATAATGGCACATGTACACACACTACTGTAAACGGTCACGGAACAGCGGTAGCCAGTATAGCTGTTGGAAATGGGTTGTCTGATGGCACAAATAGAGGTATGGCTCCTAATTCAAAAATAGTGATGGTAGGAACGGATTTGAATGCAAACAATTGGAGTTTAACTGTAGCAGATGCATGTGATTTTATTTTTAAATATGCCGACTCTTTAGGATTGCCAGCTGTGGTTAACATTAGTGCAGGCTCATACTTTGGTAGCCATGATGGTAATGATCCGGCATCAGTATTTATGGAACAGCTATTGGATGCCAAGGGTGGAAGATTGATTGTAGCTGCTGCTGGTAACTCAGGAAGTCAGGGAAAATACCATCTAGGCGGGAATGTTACAACGGATACAACATTTGTATGGTTCAAAAACAATGCTTCTCACATCACTTATTTTGATTTATGGGCAGATACCTCTGTATCCCATTTTGATTACGGCTTTGAGATGACTAAACCCTCTAATTTTTCAGATCGCGGACAAACGATTTTCCGAAATACACACTCGACATTAGGAACTGTAGTCTATGACACAATATGGAATGGGCCAAATAGAATCGCAACAATGCAAATTTGGACGGAATTGATTGATAGTGCCTATCATTTGGAGTTCTTTATGGATCATGTAGATTCTACTAGTTATTATTGTAAGTTTAAAACAAGTGGTACCGGAAGATACGATTTGTGGAGCGGCGCATTTCAGGGGGCAAATGACATGCTCCAAGTATTACCCTCGTCAGTATTGGTTCCGGAAATAATCTACTATCAAATGCCTGACTCGCTTCAAACCATTGTTTCGTCTTTTAATTGTTCTGAGAAAGTTTTGTCCGTAGGGAATTATAGAAATAGATATTCTTATACAGATAAAAACGGACTCGTTCAAACACCTACTCCGACATATCTAGTTGGAACTTTGAGTGTGAATTCAAGTAAAGGCCCTTCAAGAATAAATCACCTAAAACCTCAGATTACAGCTCCTGGTGACTTTACTTTTGCAGCATTTCCAATGTGGTATCTTGCCAATACTGGAAATAACACAAATATAGATCAAGGTGGTTGGCATGCAAGAGCTGGAGGAACTTCTTCTGCAGCGCCAGTAATGGCTGGAATAGGTGGGTTGTATTTTGAAAAATGCCCTAACGCTACTTATCGTGATTTCATGCATGACTTAATAGCTACTGCAAAAACGGATCAATACACAGGAGCTTCATTACCCAATTTCGCATGGGGATATGGAAAACCTAATGCTTTAAATTTAATGTTAGGTCCAAATAATGTTCAATTGGTTGGAGGACCAACGATTTGTAGCACACCGGTAGATTTAACAACTAACGACTATGCAGTTGTAGACTCAATTATATGGTCGACCGGATTAAATGCTACAACTTTGACAACTTCGACTCCTAACATGTATTCAGCAACGATATATTACGGTGGGGGATGTTCGTCTCATTCAGATACTGTCACCTTGGTTCAGGGACAAATTTTACCCAATCCAGTAATTACCAGCAATGCAACTACCCTAAGTTCAAATTCTCAATCGAATTATCAATGGACATTAAATGGTGTAAATATTTCAGGGGCAACCAATCAAACATTGAATGCAACACCACCGTACGGAACTTATGCAGTTACAACCACAAGTCCTGATGGTTGTATATCAACTTCTAACACAATTGATTTAGGGGCTGGGATCCTTGAGTTGGAAATAGCAAAAGAAGCAATTTCTCCGAATCCAACGACTGGTGATTTTTCAATTAAATTAAGCAATCCTTTGTTGTCAGTTAAGGCATATGATATTAATGGAAAAGAAGTAAATCTTCAGGATAAAGGCAATAATTCATTCTCGGTTTCACACTTAAAAACAGGTACATATTATTTGAATATTTTGACTGAAAAAGGTTTATTTCACTCAAAAATTGTAAAAATGTAAATCGTAACTTAAGTTTTTATAATTTTGAACGCGTAAAAAAATAAGAATGAAATTATCAGGAATTATAGCAATCTCAGGAAGACCGGGACTTTTTAAAGTTATCGCTCAAGGAAAAAACAATGTTATCGTTGAATCATTAGTGGATCGTAAAAGATTTCCTGCCTATTCTTCAGATCGCATTTCAGCCCTTGAAGACATTAGTATTTACACCTATGCTGAGGAAAAACCTTTGAAAGAAATTTTTCAGGAAATCTACACGAAGGAGAATGGTGGAGAAACGATTTCTCACAAAGAATCGGAGACAGCTTTGGTTAATTATCTTTTGGAAATTCTTCCGAATTATGATCAGGAGAGAGTTTATGTCTCTGATATAAAAAAGATTTTTCAGTGGTTCAACTTACTTCACAAAGCAGGTGAATTAAAACTCGATGAAGTAGTAAAAGAAGAGGTGGAAGCTGTAACAGTGGAGAAACCTAAAGCAGCGAAAAAGCTTGCAAAAACTGAGGATGAAACTTCGGAGAAAAAACCAGCTAAAAAATCTACTGAGGCAAAAGCTAAAACAGAAAAAACAAAAACAACGAAAAAAACGACTGTTGAAAGTTGATTCTAAAAAAATAATAAAATGAAAGAAGTCGGTTTACCCGACTTTTTTTTTGCCTATATAAATTTACAAAGAGATGGATTCTTTTTTTGAATAGAGTATTGTAACAGTTTTTAGTTATTTTCGTAAGGATTATCTGACATAAAAAACAGAAAGATAAATTATGACAATTTCAGCTCTTATTATTATCATCATTATCACCATTGCCGTTTCAATGAACGCAATGAATAACGATGAGCTGAAAAATAAATTAATGTTTAGTCCTTATCGATGCAAACACGATAAAGAGAGCTACCGTTTTCTAAGTCACACACTCATTCATGCCGATTTTCAGCATTTGGCTTTTAATATGTTCACGCTTTATTTTATGGGGAAACAATTAGAAGTATCATTCCAAATTCATTACCAAAGCTTCGTGATGGGTGAAGTTTATTTTGTGGGTTTATATATACTTGGAGGATTGTTTGCTACATTGATCCCGTTTATTCGAAATCAAGATAACCCGGGTTACAGATCTTTGGGAGCTTCAGGAGCGGTATCAGCTATTGTTTTTGCTTCGATCATATGGAATCCGCTCGGTGGATTATTGGTAATGGGATTCCCAATGCCTGCATGGGTATTTGGCATTCTATATTTGGCATTGGAAATTTGGTTGGATAAAAAAGGAAATACCGGAGTTGCACACGATGCACATATCGGTGGTGCGATTTTTGGTGTAGTTTTTATCCTGATAACAAATATTGAAAAAGGAAAAGAAATTTTGGATTTAGTTTTTTAGAAGTATGGCACAATTGTATGTAAATTCAAACGGAACGATTTTATCAAACGATACTCCAACATTACATGCGGGTAATAGAGCCCATTTGTATGGTGACGGTGTGTTTGAAAGTATACGTATCATGAATGGAAAACCGTTGAACATGGCAAATCATGTGAAACGTTTATTGGAAGGTGCTGTAGCATTAAAAATGAGACCATCGGTATTTTTTACAGTTGCTTTCTTTGAAGAAAAAGTACAGCAATTAATCGATAAATCTGAAATCCGTGAAGGTGGCAGATGCCGCATTTCTTTGGATCGTATTTCAGGAGGAACCTATTCACCAACATCAAACGAAGCAGTTTATTTTATAGAAGTTTATCCTATTGAGAATAATAGTTTTGATCTGAACTCAAAAGGGTGGGAGGTTGATCTTTATTCTGATTTAAAAAAAGTTAAAAACAATCTATCGAATTATAAAACGAAAAATGGCTTATTGTACGTCATGGCAGCAATCAATGC
>CAIUKX010000070.1 GCA_903899795.1 uncultured Flavobacteriales bacterium | reverse complement strand
CAATAGTTACAAACCAATAATACCAATCTTCTGCATTTTTAACATTTTGGACAAAATTAGAACATCTAACCGGAATAAATCAACATTTTAACGATATAAATGCTATTTTCGCAACTGCACATTATGAAAATGAAACGAATTCTGCTTTTTGTTACGTTTGTACTAATTACAATGATCTCATATTCACATGAGTATTACTTTTCGTTTGCAGAAATGGAGTACAACACCAGTCAAAAACGTTTTGAGTTAACTCTCATTGTTTCCACGCACGACATCGAACACTGGCTTCAAAATAAAGGTTTAAAAATAAAAGAGTTGGAAGACTATACTTCCGACACAATCATCCAAAAAGAATTTGGCACATCGCTTTTAAACGGTTTTTCAGTCTCAATGAATAATACAAACATTGTATTTCAGATGACTGATTATGATGTAAAAGCAAACGGTTTGACCGAATTTTATTTCATCTCTACTACTACAGAGATTATAAGTCCATTGCTTGTCCGATATGATCTTTTAATGGATCAATTCCCTGAACAGCAAAACAAACTGACATTCCTCTATAAAACACAGAAAAATTCTTACGCCTTTCTGCCTACTTCAAAAGAACAAGTTATTAAGCTGGAAAATTAAATATCTCCCATTCTATGAAAAAAGCGTTTCTACTTTTGTTTTTAATTCCAACGATGAGCCAGGCTCAAAGCAAATTTGCTCAATTGGATCAAGAACTTCCAACTCCTAATGAATACAGAAATGCCGCTGGTGCACCCGGCCACAATTATTACCAGCAAAAGGCTGATTATAAAATCAATGCAACTGTTGACGACCGAAATCAGGTCTTAAGAGGTGATGAACAAATCACCTATACCAACAATACTCCCGATCACTAGGATTATTTATGGCTGCAACTGGATCAAAATCTATTCGAAATGAATTCTGATGCCAAAGCCATGGACATTGAACGAATGGAAGATTTTAGAAGTGTCGGAGATATCAAGAAGAAATTATTTTATTATGACGGAGGATTCAAAATTGATGAAGTGACAACGACTTCCGGACAAAAAATTCGCTATTACATCAATAAAACCATGATGCGTATTGATTTGGAAAAACCTTTGAAACAAAATGAAAGTGTAAGCTTTAACGTAAAATGGTGGTACAACATCAACGACAGAATAGCTGTTGGTGGCCGTTCAGGTTATGAATATTTCGAAAAAGACAAAAATTACTTATATACTATCGCACAGTGGTTCCCACGCATGTGTGTGTACAACGATGTAACCGGATGGCAGAACAAACAATTTTTAGGAAAAGGTGAATTCACATTGCCTTTCGGAGATTATGAAGTAAGTATAACTGTTCCTGCCGATCATATCGTTGGAGGGACAGGTGAATTGCAAAATGCTGATCAAGTATTAACTTCTGATCAGAAAGACAGACTTGAAAAAGCAAAAAATTCCGATTCTCCGGTTATTATTGCTACACAATCTGAAGCAATGATCAGAGAAAATGGTCATAGTAATGAATATAAAACATGGACTTTCAAAGCGACTAATGTCAGAGATTTTGCTTTCGCTACTTCCCGAAAATTTATTTGGGACGCACAAGGTGTAAAATTCCCTGGAAAAACTTTACTAGCCATGTCATTCTACCCAAAAGAAGGGAATCCACTTTGGGAAAGATATTCTACAAAATTGGTCGCTCACACAATCAAAACGTATTCAAAATACACAGTTGAATATCCTTATCCAGTAGCCATTTCTGTACATTCAAAATGGATTGGAATGGAATACCCAATGATTTGTTTCAACGGTGGAAGGCCAGATGATGATGGGAAATATTCTGAAGGCACGAAATACAGTATGTGGGGAGTTATCATCCACGAAGTTGGCCACAATTTCTTTCCAATGATTATCAATTCTGATGAAAGACAATGGACATGGATGGATGAAGGTTTAAATACTTTCGTTCAATACCTTACCGAACAAGAATGGGAACGCGGTTATCCTTCATCTCGTGGACCAGCTTCTTTTATTGCAGATTACATGAGAGGTGATCAAAAAAAGATGAGCCCTGCTATGACCAACTCGGAATCCGTTTTACAATTTGGGAACAATGCTTATGGAAAACCTGCAACAGCTCTCAACATTTTGCGGGAAACTGTGATGGGAAGAGAGTTGTTTGATTATGCTTTCAAGACCTACTGTGAACGTTGGAAATTCAAACATCCGACTCCGGCAGACTTTTTCAGAACTATGGAAGATGCTTCTGCAGTAGATTTGGACTGGTTCTGGAGAGGCTGGTTCTATACTACTCAAAATGTGGATATCTCAATCTCAAATGTTAAAGCATATCAATTGAAGAATGATAAAATGATTGAAATGCAATTCAACACCATACCTTTAGTAACGAAAGATCAATTTGTCGGAGATATACGTAACCGTGAATCCATCAAACAAACGGTGAATGAATTGGATAAATCAATTGACGATGATTATGCCAGAAAACGTCAAAAAAATGACACAATAAAAAAATTGACTACTGCTGATTTGTATGCTGCTGTTTCGGATGAAGAGAAAAAGCAACTGGCTGATCAACAGTACTACTACGAGGTATCTTTTCAAAACATTGGTGGACTCGTTGCTCCTTTGACGATCCGTGCCAATTTTAAGGACGGTACAACCGAAATCATCCGAATCCCGGTTGAAATTTGGGTTTTAGGTAACGAAGTAGTTTCAAAAGTATTCATGTTCAACAAAGAAGTAATTGCTTTTCGCTTAGATCCATTTTTGGAAAGTGCTGACACAGATTTAGATAATAATTCCTGGCCTTACATAAAACAACTTACTCGTTTTCAACAAAATGAAATCAAAAAGCAACAGCAAAAAACGCGTGAAGCTATGATGAAATTTGGTTCTACAAGTAAAAAATAGGAAATTAAGATGCGATTCAATCTTTCAGAAATAAACGAATTAATCCGAAGCAGACGAACAATTTACCCCGAACAGTTCAGTACCAGAAAAGTTCATAAGGAACAAGTTGAATTATTACTCAACAATGCACAATGGGCTCCCACTCACGGAAACACACAACCGTGGCGTTTTAAAGTCTTTATGGAGGAGGGAACACAAAAATTAAGTGATTTTTTAGGTAGAGCATATTTAGCATTGACTCCAAGAGAAAACCAGGATGATGCAAAATTGGCGAAAATGATCACTCGTCCATTGCTATCTTCCGTTGTTATTGCAGTTTGTATGGAACGTCAAAAAGAAGAAAAAATTCTGGAAATCGAAGAAATCGAAGCTGTAGCTTGTGCTATCCAAAATTTACATCTTTCCTGTACGGCATATGGATTAGGTGGATTTTGGTCGACACCAAAATTAATCTACTCCAAAGAGATGAATGAATTTCTAGGCATTGGGGAAAAAGACAAATGCCTAGGACTCTTTTATATAGGCTACCCCGCTATCGAATGGCCAAAAGCCCACCGAAAACCTTTGGAATATACCACCGAGTGGATTATCCAATAAATACCGATAAGATAAAATAGTGAAGTTCATACTCGATAGATGTCGCATATAAAACAATGGTCATTTATAAAAAGAAATAAAATGACTTATTTTGTAGCAAAAGAAACAGATTATGAAACAGATGAAATACTTACCACTCTTTACACTGTTATCTATCGTTTGTAGCCCCCTATTCAGCCAAAGGGAAAAAGTTGCATCCTATTTCGGTGTACAATACCGTACAATCATTCCCTCAAATTTTGGAGGTCCTAAGGAATTCTCAATGACCAAAAAAGAATACACAGCTTCAATTACGCAAACTACAGGGTATTCTTTTGGTGCAACTGTTCGTGTCGGAATCACACCTCTCATTGCTTTTGAAACTGGAATTAATTTTACCCAACGTAATTTCAATCTGGGAATGTCAGTCGCTGATACAACTACTGGTGCTCCCATTATCACAGCAAAGGATCATTGGTCATTGATTAATTATGAGATTCCCCTAAATGCTTTGATATACATTCAATTGAGTCAGAAATTTTACATGAATTCCTCTATGGGAGTGGTTGCAACTTTCAGCCCGACAGATATTCAAAAAAGAACTGAAACCGGAGGAATCAACTCCTTTTTCAATTATGCATCAGTATACAAAACCGGATTAAATCTAAACGCAAACGTTGGCTTTGAATACCGTACAAAAAACAGAGGTTTTTATTACATCGGCGGATCGATCCGAGTTCCTTTGGCACCTATTTTTGTATGGGGGTCTTGGCATGAAATTCAAAAACAAACCGAATCAACTTTCCTAAGAGGAACAATGCGAGGTTCCTATTTATCAGTTGATTTGAAATATTTCTTTCCCAACATCAAACAAAAAGGTACACAACCAATAAAGCCACCGATAGAGTGATGTTGAATGCTTAATTTTGAATGGTGAATTATTGATGCCTGACGGAAATTTTATGATGAATATTAAAGAAATTATTGAAAAACTGAACCTTCAAGCTCATCCGGAAGGTGGTTATTATTCAGAAACGTATCGATCGGAAATCAATATTCCTGGAATGGAAAGGCAATTAATGACCGTTATCTATTTTTTACTGACTTCTGAAAATGTATCCAAATTTCACAGAATCAAAAGCGATGAAATATGGTTCTATCACATGGGAAGCCCCTTAATTGTTCACACACTTGATGAAAACGGACATTCTGAAACCAAAGTTGGTATCGATTTTACAAAGGATGAAGTTCCCCAGTTTCTCGTTCCAAAAGACACCATATTTGGATCAAGCGTTATGAATCCTAATAGCTTTTCACTCGTTTCCTGTGCTGTTGCTCCGGGTTTTGATTTTCGCGATTTTGAATTGTTCACAGAAGAATATTTACTCCAACTATTTCCTGCTGAGGCATCTATTATCCATCATTTAACCTAATTTTTTATCTCAATTAAAATCTTTGCCATTTTGTTGAAAACGAAAATAATCTGTAAAAAATAGTTCACACCAATAATTATACTTACATTTGTGGAAATAAAATTATTATTATGAATAAAGGGATTGTAAAATTTTTCAATGACTCAAAAGGATTTGGATTTATTAAAGATGCAGAGTCAAACCAAGAGTACTTTGTACACATTTCAGGTCTTGTAGATGAGATCAGAGAAAATGATGAAGTTACATACGAACTTCAAGAAGGAAGAAAAGGATTAAATGCGGTAAACGTTAAACAAGCGTAAGCTTTTCACGATACATTATTTAGGAATTTAAGTCTTGCATTTTTGCAAGACTTTTTTTTATGCTAATTTTATAGCAAGCATTATGAAAGAAGACACATTACAACAAGAAAAAACATTTTCTAATAAAGATTTTTCCGAAAAGAAAATTTCCGGAAAGGAATTCGAACGATGCACCTTTACCAATTGCAATTTTTCTTCATCAGCTATTTTACAATCGGATTTTGTGGATTGCCTTTTCGACAACTGTAATTTCTCAATGGCAAAATTAAATCACTCAGGATTAAAGAATTGTGATTTTGTAAATTCTAAAATCGTGGGCGTTGATTTCAGTGTTTGTAATGACTTTCTATTTACAGTCAACTTTAAAAATTGTCAGTTGGACTATTCAACTTTCTTTCAAAAAAAGATGAAGAAAACCCAATTCATCGAATGTTCATTGAAAGAAGCCGATTTATCTGAAGTTGATTTGTCTGAAGCTATTTTCCACAACTGTGATCTCACTGGAACTGTTTTTGACCGCACCATACTTTTCAAATCCGATTTGAGAACTGCTCGTAACTATATCATTGATCCAGAAAACAACAAACTAAAAAAAGCACGTCTCGCCTACCCTGGACTTCTCGGTTTACTGGAGAAATATGACCTTGTAATTGATTAAAAAAACATTAGATTACTCCCCATTCTCGGGACAAGTTACACTCAAAAACTTAAAAATCAAGACCCAATATAGGTACATCTAAAAATAATCAAATGATCTTAAAGTTTATAAGTTGTGGAAATACATTTGAGATTTATTCTTGACTTTTTCAGCAGGTTTTATTTGTGAAACAGATTAATCCACATCAACCTAGCAACTCGAAAATTAAAAAAACTGAGTAATACCAAAATCATAAACATTAAAGCTATAATACTCCAAACGTTCGAAACAAAGGATTGAAGCAAGATATAGGTAACCAATAATTCAAAAACTGTCATGCCATAACTCACATAAAAAGCACCTAAAAAATAACCTGGTTCGCGTTCATAAGTATACCCGCACGAAGAACATTTATCATACATTTTCGGCGCTTGTAGCAAAAAAATATTTCCCTTTGAAGAAAAGACATCTCCCTTTTCACATTTCGGACATTTTCCAGTACTTAAATTTGGCAAGATTTTCATGATCAATCGTATTTATTAACAAAAAAAGCTCATAACCATCTAATTAAAAATACACAAAAAGACTTTTTTTTGTACATTTAGGACATTCATATATTTCATCAACATGAAAAACCCTCCAGTTTTACATATCGATTCGTTTGATTCAGAGCAAAAAAACGACAACTTTTACGTGAACAATATTGTCAATCACTGTAATGAATTTCATAATTCCATCGTCAAACCGCATAAACACGACTTTTATGTAACTGTTTTATTTACAGCAGGATCAGGAGTTCATGAAATTGATTTTCAATCCTATCCTATTCAAAAGGGAGCTGTATTCATGCTAAAACCAGGTCAGATTCATCATTGGGAACTATCCGAAGACATTGATGGATTGATTTTCCTTCACAGTGAAGCATTTTATGATCTCCAATACACATCAAAACGAGTTTCTCAGTTTCCGTTCTTTTTATCCTCCATTAATTCTCCCAATATCTATTTGAATGAAGAAGCGTTTATCACCATCAAAAAAATATTCAGGGAATTATTGCTTGAATACAATTCATCTCAGACGATGAAACTTGAAAAAATAAGATCTCTGGTTGATCTGGCCTATATCGAATTAAGCAGAAATTATCCTGAAGAAATTATTTCTAAAACGAATAAATCTAATCTTTACGCTTTCAAATTTCAGCAATTACAGCAACTCATCGATCAAAATTACATTTCAGAAAAATCGCCTAAACAATACGCTGAATGGCTGAATATGAGCACAAAACATCTGAACAGAATTGTTCAATCACAGCTGAACAAAACCACACAAACTCACATTACCGACAGAGTCATACTGGAAGCAAAACGATTGCTCATTCAAACTGATGCACCTTTATCGGACATCGCTTATGCACTAGGATATGATGATTATGCCCATTTTTCCCGATTATTCAAAACGAACTGCGGCGTTTCTCCTAAAGAATTTCAATCTATGAAAAATAAAAAATAAGCCTCCAACCAAAATTGCTCCCTCCTTAAAAAAAACTATTTTTGTCAAAAAAACGGAATGACAAACAACGATATCCTAAAAAAATTGAGAGTTGCATTACAACTTCGCAATGATGAAATCATCGAAATAATGAAACTTGTAGATTTTAAAGTCACAGAAAGTGAATTAGGTGCCCTCTTTCGTAAAGATGATCATCCGAAATACAAAAATTGTGGCGATCAATTTTTACGTAATTTTCTGAATGGATTAATTATCCACATGAGAGGCCCGAAAGAAAACAACACTGAAAAGACGATTGAATAAATAATGTTAAATTCTCGACTAGCCTTTCTTTTTTTCGTAAATTGTAGTACTGGTTATTAATCTTTTAACAATGCCCGAAAGATTATGAAATTTTTATTACCGTTTTTGTTTTTTATTAATGCTT
>CAIUKX010000069.1 GCA_903899795.1 uncultured Flavobacteriales bacterium | reverse complement strand
TAATTTCATGAATTAAGACAACACCTATAGAACGTATTAAGTGTTTCAATGTATCTCTGTAAGTAGAAATACTTAAAATTAACAGTTTAGTTGTGTATTTCCTGTTGAAAACTTTAGCTGTACATTCGACAAACTTTAGAAAAATCAGGCGTAACCTTTATCTTTTGCCCATGAAGTCAGCTGTGCTGAATTGGGAATATCTAACTTTTTCAGAATATTGTGTCTGTGTGTTTCAACGGTTCTGTGCGAAATTTTTAAGATATCTCCAATTTCTTTCGAAGTCATTCCTTTCGAAATATAACGTATGATATCTATTTCTTTGGAAGTCAGATCTTTTTTAGCACTATTTTCGTCTTCATTCAACGCTGAGTTAAAAAATCGATCTTTGATTTCATCACAAACAAACACCTCATTATTATACACTTTTTTAATTGAAGCAATGAGTTCTGTTTTGGATGAATTTTTTGTGAGGTAGCCTTTGGCCCCTTTCGAAAAAATCTTTTTTACAATCGATAAATCATCGTGAATAGAAAGTCCGATAACTTTAGTTTTAGGAATCTGATTCATAATGTTGCTAGTAGCATCAAATCCGGTACCTCCTTTTAGATTAATATCCATCAAAACAACATCAGGTCGATAGCGATGGGTCAAGGTTAAAGCTTCTTCTGCAGTATCACATGAACCACAGACTTCATAACCTTCCACAGCATTTAAAATGTTTGTCCAAGCCTCAACAATCAGATTATGATCATCTACTATTAGAATTTTTATGTTTTCCATACATTTAATTTTCATTAAAACCAGAACCCTTTTTACTTATCTGTATGCGAGACAACTAAAAAAGGAACAAGCTTTCTAAGTAGTAACACTGGTGTAAATCTAGGGAAATATAATATTTATTTTTTAATTCTACGTTTTTTTACTTATAAAGTTTTTGAACCAGAGTTTCGATTAATGTTCTATTATTAACACTGTTGGCTCATTAACAGTATGGAATCTATTTCGATTTTCCACTTTATGGTTTTTTAGTACCTTTGCACTTTCAATATAAATTATGTCTGATACCCGTTACAATCTTAGAGGAGTTTCCGCCGGAAAGGAAGATGTTCACAATGCTATTAAAAATGTCGACAAAGGAATTTTTCCTCAGGCATTTTGTAAAATCGTTCCAGATAGTCTAACCGGTGATCAAGACTATTGTATCGTAATGCATGCTGATGGTGCGGGAACAAAATCTTCTCTGGCTTATATGTATTGGAAAAAAACGGGTGACTTATCGGTTTGGAAAGGGATTGCTCAAGATGCACTCATTATGAATATCGATGATCTTCTTTGCGTTGGTGCAACAGATAATATTTTATTGTCATCCACTATTGGAAGAAATAAAAATCTTGTTCCAGGTGAAGTAATTTCTGAGATAATCAATGGGACTGAAACATTGTTAGAAGATCTAAGAAACCAAGGTATCGGAATTTATTCTACCGGTGGAGAAACGGCTGACGTAGGAGACTTGGTAAGAACAATCATTGTTGACTCAACCGTGGTTTGCAGAATGAAACGTTCAGATGTTATTTCAAATCATACGATTCAAGATGGTGATGTAATTGTCGGTCTGTCCTCATTTGGCCAAGCTACTTACGAGTCCGAATACAATGGTGGTATGGGTAGCAATGGCTTAACTTCGGCTAGACATGATGTTTTTACTAAAGAATTAGCGACTGAATTTCCTGAAAGTTTTGACGCAAATGTTCCTGCAGATTTGGTGTACTCCGGTACAAAAAGATTGACTGATACCGTGGAAGGTTCTCCTATTAATGCCGGTAAATTGGTTCTTTCTCCTACCCGTACATATGCACCTGTGATCAAAAAAATTCTCGATCAACACAGAAATGATATTCATGGAATGGTACACTGCAGTGGTGGGGCCCAAACCAAAGTTTTACATTTTGTAAACGATGTACATATTATCAAAGACCATTTATTTCCGATTCCCCCATTGTTTAAATTGATTCAAGAAGAATCCAAAACAGATTGGAAAGAGATGTACAAGGTGTTTAACATGGGGCACAGAATGGAATTATATGTTCCTCAATCGGTAGCTGCTTCCATTATTGAAATTTCAAAATCATTCAATATTGATGCACAAATCATCGGTCGCGTTGAAGGACATACTGGTAAAAAGTTGACTATTACTTCCGAATTCGGAGTGTTTGAATATTAAAAATAAAGACACAAGACTTAAAGACACAAAATACAAGACTTATTTGTCCTAACATTTTGAATCGTTAAGTCTTACTATCTATAAGATATGCAAGATTTATTAAAAAAATTAGAAGCAATCAATTACCGATTCATTGAAGTGGGAACTTTAATTGTTGACCCGGATATTATTTCCGATATGGATCGTTACGTAAAATTGAGCAAGGAATACCGTGATCTCGAAGAAATTGTTGGTGTATATAAAGAATACAAGAACATTTACGACAACTTGAACAGTGCCCGTGAAATGTTAGATGGCGAAAAAGATCCTGAAATGCGAGAAATGGCAAAAATGGAAATTGATGAATTGGAGCAGAAGAAACCAGAAGTTGAAGAAAAGATAAAATACTTGTTAATTCCGAAAGATCCGGAAGACGATAAAAATGCCATTATGGAGTTGCGTGCCGGAACTGGTGGTGATGAAGCTTGTATTTTTGTGGAAGATTGTTTCCGAATGTATACCATGTTTTTCAAAGAAATGGGATGGAAATATGAAATCATTAATTCATCGGAAGGCAGTACTAAGGGATACAAAGAAATTTCAATGAACATCGAAGGATTGGGTCTTTATGGTATGCTGAAATTCGAGTCGGGAGTTCACCGTGTACAACGCGTTCCTGAGACTGAATCACAAGGTCGTGTCCACACATCCGCGATTACTGTTGCAGTTCTTCCTGAAGCTGAAGAAGTCGATTTCGAACTTGACATGAATGATGTCCGCAAAGACACTTTCCGTGCATCAGGTGCAGGAGGTCAGCACATTAATAAAACGGAATCCGCTATTCGTTTGACACATATCCCAACCGGCTTGGTGGTAGAATGTCAGGATGGTCGTTCACAACATAAAAATTTAGCTCAAGCTATTTCTGTAATGCGTTCACGCTTGTATCAACAGGAATTGGATCGCTTGCACGAAGAAAGAGCAGCTCATCGTAAAACCCTGGTTTCAACAGGTGACCGTTCAGCGAAAATCAGAACCTACAATTATCCTCAGGGAAGAATTACCGATCATAGAATTGGGAAAACCATCTATAACCTCAATGCATTCATGAACGGCGACATCCAGGAAATGATCGACTCATTGAAAATGGCCGAGAATGCCGAGAAAATGAAGGGCGAGGAAGTATAATTTTTCCATTATGACTAATTTTATCCGAAAATCAAAACAATGACACGTCAAGAACTCGTTGAACAAATTCGTCTGAAACAATCTTTTTTGTGCGTAGGATTAGACCCGGATTTATCTAAAATTCCAACTCATTTATTGGAAACGGAAGATCCCATCTTTGAATTCAACAAGGCGATTATTGACGCTACCAAAGATTTTTGTGTTGCTTACAAACCCAACATCGCTTTCTACGAATGTCACGGGCCGAAAGGATGGGAATCGCTGAGAAAAACGCTGGAATATATTCCTTCGAACATCTTTACCATTGCAGATGCAAAAAGAGGCGACATTGGAAACACTTCGACTTATTATGCAAAAACCTATTTCGAATATCTGCACTGTGACTCAGTTACTGTTGCTCCCTATATGGGTGAAGACAGCGTGACACCTTTTCTGGAATTCGAAAACAAATGGGTGATTCTACTCGCCCTGACTTCTAACAAAGGTGCATTGGATTTTCAATTCATGACCGATACAAAAGGAGAACAACTGTACAAAAAAGTACTTCGTAAATCTGCCAAATGGGGAACTCCTGAAAACCTTATGTATGTCGTGGGTGCCACACGGGCAGAAGGAATTGGTGAAGTTCGGCAATTGGTTCCGGATCATTTTTTCCTTGTTCCGGGCGTGGGTGCACAAGGCGGTTCTTTAGAAGATGTTGCCAAATACGGATGGAACAAAGATTGTGGTCTGTTGGTCAACTCTTCTCGCGGAATTATTTATGCTTCGAACGGAACAGACTTCGCTGAAAAAGCAGGCAAAGAAGCACAACTTTTACAATCAGATATGGCTAAGATTTTAAAGGAAAAAGGGTTTTGACATTACGTTTATTATTACTATTTTAACACCATAAATAGATAATATGGGATTATTTAGCACTCCTGTTGTAGTTAGTGAAAATATTTTACAGCTAAAAAAGATCACTCACAGTGATTTTAATTTTGATGTGAAATTTATAGATGATGATAATATTATGAATATTAGACATGATTATTATGAATCACCATGTTACTTTAAAGTTGTAAGTTGGAAAGTTGATGAAAAAGGCATCCCAATCTTTCAATTAGAATATTTTCCTAAATCCCCTAATACTTTAGCAAGAGCAATTATAAACGCACCTATCCCTATTGTGGATTATTTGCGGTATAGTTCTTTGAGATATAGTAAATAGAACCCTCGATAAATACACATTCATCGAGGGATATAACTTCACAATTATATGTTATTAGT
>CAIUKX010000068.1 GCA_903899795.1 uncultured Flavobacteriales bacterium | reverse complement strand
TGAAAACAATACCACCTGCTCTTATAGAACAATTAAAGCCGGGTGGGACTATCGTATATAAAGACCTTAATAGGACTTCTCAAATCTTCAAAAGTTGATTAGTCATAGAAGATCATAAATGGAGGAGCCGTTGAAACTGACCACCCTTGGCCGTGATTAATTAAGTCAGTTAACCGAGATTATTTTTCTTTAATTGTTTATCATGGTATCTTTATTAGAGCACAGATAATGTATCCATATCACAACAAAATAAAACAGAGAATAAAAAACAATGAGTTGATTCGATATGAATATCTGAAGAAGTATAAAGATATATCACCTTGTTTGTTGCTGCATTTTGAAACTGAACCTTATACACGTCCAGTCAGAGAACACCGTTTTAAAGAGTACGAAGAATTATTTAGAGAGATAAGCAAATAGTTTTAAAAAGAGAAAGGTAATGAGGGAGACCGGGAGCGAGCTTTGATGATATATACCCGACTTTAATCAATATTGGCGACTGAAATAAAATGTAATGAAAAACATAATGAAACTAATAGGCTGCCTTCTTCTTACATTATCAATTGGGGGTATATCAGGTATGTTTACGGTGAATGCGATAGCTACATGGTATATGACCTTGCATAAACCTTCGTTTAACCCACCAAACTTCATTTTTGGCCCAGTATGGACTTTGCTTTATATCCTTATGGGTATATCCTTTTACCTGATTTTGATACAACCAGCATCTGATTCGAGAAAGAAAGCCATAACAGTATTCATTATACAGCTTGTATTGAATTTCTTCTGGAGTATTATCTTTTTCAACTTCCATCTCATTGGCGCAGCACTAATTGAAATAATAGCGATGTGGTTATCAATATTATGGGTGATAAAGTTATTTTATGGCATAAATAAGGCTGCATCTTTACTTCAGATACCGTACATCTGCTGGGTATCATTTGCTACACTTTTAAATGCATCCATTTACTATTTGAATTAACGTTCTTCTACAGAAGAATCCATTGACAGGCTATAATTCGAACAAATGTTGGTCGTTTAAAATAATATCAACCCATATAGTCTCGATATCGAAAAACTGGCTTCCTAATCTGGCATGGTCAATTAAGTCGTGAAGCAAGTAGCAGTATGGCTCATCTAATAATGGCATGTATTCTTCTCTCCAATCTTCCCTAATGTTTAAAATATCAGGTCTGTCGTCTATTCCATATCTAAAGTTTGATCTATAAATATGAGCAGGGGTTCCGTCATTATTTTTTAGGTAATATTGAACTTCAAATTCTAAATCATAATCCGTAGTGATGGAATCTATATCGTTTATATTTGGGTGATTTCAACAAGATAATTAGACACTCTTCCCATTATTTGAATTTCTTTTTCTTTGAGCAGTTTGTTGAGCTTATTTAAGTAAGCAATTCCTTTTGGTGAGTAATATTTGACACATTGATTATGGACATCGGAAATATTTTTCAAGGCATCGTCAATTGCTCTATGCATTAGTTTGTGCATATTGTCTGCTGTAGGTGAGTATTTATTAGCTGATTCTTCAGCCGCATTTATAAATCCACGGGTAGCGGCAACTATCAACTCAGTTAATGGCAAGCCTCTATTTTTTTCGAGTTGAGCACATGATATGATGTAAGGCATATTCATCATTATAAGTTGGAATAAGGCAACCTTATCACCGGCACTCATTTTTTTGAGTAAAGAACTTTCATCAGCGCTTATCAATAATGCTTTATTTATAAGTAGCTGCACCGTTTTTATGCTCTCTTTATTTGCCATAAAAATTATAAATTTTAGTTTGTTTAGTGGTGAAGGTTATGTTTATATAATAATGTCAGTTTTTTTATTGAACTATTCCGCTTCTCCATTCTTTTATCTTTTTGTTAGTATTCTTATCCACTTTTTTGTGCAGGTGGATAGAATGCAGATTGCTTACGTTAATGTCAATTTCAATAGTGCCTATTTTAAATATGCCTTTTTCTTTACTGGCACTATGATTTAGTAGGTCTTTCATCAGGAAGCTGGCAGGGTTATCAAAGACTGGGACTTGATCATTTCCATTACTACCATGAGATAACTCATCATCATCAACAAGTTTGTTGAATGAGCTGCATAATTCATGTACCTTATCTTGCCTCCCCCTTTTTGAGTATCTAACCCTTACGACTATACTATAATCATGAGTGTTGTATCCCTTGCCTGTAAATCGCTTGTCTGCATCTAACTGATGCCTTATCTGATTTACCTTCTCAAATATTAAGGTCTCTTTTGTGAGGAGAAGGGTATTTAGTTCATTTAAAAATGCCAGTTGCTTTTGGGTGTAATTCATACCTTTTTATCACAAAAGTATAATTGCTGTACGCCAAGACATGTCGTCATGTTTGACGAATTATTTTTAATGATTTCTTTCATCACATTTCTAGAGCGACACACTTTGGCGTTGTATGCCGGTACCTTTGTGAAAAGAAAATCACACTCAATATGGATACACGGATCAATATACTCAAGACCAATAAAAACGTCTTCAATGAACTGAAATCAAAAACAGTAATAGCAAACAGCAACTTCTCCCCAGTTAATATGGCGGAGTTATTCTCAGAAAGGCAAAATGTTTATCTAAACGAAGTGCAATTATTCTTACTATACCATAACCGAATACCCAATTTATGTTCGGAGTCCAACATCGATTGTGAGAAAGCTAACTTATGGTTTGCAAATACCTACAAGGATGAAATAAGCGATTGGTACTATGATAAGCGTTATTTTAAAGGTTCCAAGGAAGCAAAGTTTGATGACGTATTTTATATGCTTGATAAAGACCTAATTGTTGATTTTGATACAAACAATTCAAAAGTGCGATTTCTGTTTCGGGAGACTGATGTCGCAGTTGTGGATTCAGTAATTAAAGGCATAAAGAATTTTAAAGAGAAGAAGACAAGAACTAAGCCAGAGATATTATTATTGAAGAATTCGGCCCATGGAATAGATACCCATGTAGTCAAGATAACGAAGCCGAAATTTAATATCGAGGAAAATTACAATGACGATTTCAAGCAAATTCACGAAACAATACTCAAAAGGCTTTCCACAAAGAATGATAAGGGTATTGTTCTTTTACACGGAAAGCCAGGCACGGGTAAGACCAGCTACATACGCTACCTCATAACCAGGCTTAAAAAGAATGTTATTTTCCTGCCACCTAACATGGCTGGAGCTATTACGAACCCAGATTTGATTTCCGTTCTCATTGGTAATCCAAATTCCATCTTTATCATTGAGGATGCAGAGAATATAGTCATTGATAGAAACACGGATGGACATTCCCCTGTTTCAGCGTTGTTGAACATCTCTGATGGATTATTGTCTGACTGCCTGAATATTCAGATAATCTGCTCCTTCAACACTGATATTTCTAAGGTTGACAGCGCACTGATGAGAAAAGGCAGGTTGATTGCCAAATATGAGTTCAAGGAGCTTGAGGTAGCAAAGGCGCAACAACTTTCCAACAAATTGGCTCTTCGGACGAATATCTACAAGCCAATGACCTTATCGGACATTTACAATTTTGACCAGATGAATTTCCAGAGCACTAATCAAAAGAGGCAGATAGGATTTCAGCCTATTATGAACGAAGTAAAACAGGTACACAATTTATGATCAACTCATTCACAGCAATCGATTTTGAGACAGCACATGGCAAAAGGTGGAGTATATGTCAGGTGGGTTTGGTTAGGGTTGAAAACGGCTTGGTAACAGAAGAATATTCCTCGCTGGTTCAGCCTCCCAATAATTTCTATTGGGATAACTTTATAGACATTCATGGTATAACCCCTGAAATGACAGCAAATGCACCAACATTTGATATCGTATGGAAAGAGATGGAGCGATTTATTAAGAATCAGGATGTAGTTGCACACAATGGCTTTGCTTTTGATTTTAATTGCCTCAGTCAAACGCTGGAGTATTATGATGTGGAAACACCAGTATACACAGGTCATTGCACCTATAAGATTTATGGTGATAATTTGGCTTCCTTATGTGAAAGGTTTAATATTACATTGAAGCACCATGATGCATTGAGTGATGCAATGGCTTGTGCTGAGTTATTTAGGATGCATTTCGAATAAAAAACAAGGATGCTGAAAATTGTTTAGAGTAAGCGAAACAAACGAATAAATTAATGGAATTATGTCTCATAAATTGATTTCAAGTACGCAATTAATGTGGTTAAATCAGTATAAGGAATTGTGGAATAACTTTTGGGATGAGATCAGGGAAAAAAAAATATCACCTATAGGAGCCCCAGTACCTCATTTGCCGCATTGTGGAAATTTCGAAGAATACAATAAAAGTAGGTATAAAATTGCAGTTGTCGGAATTGATGCGTATGGCTGGGGAAATGACCTTGAAAAATATTCGGATTTAGAAACTTATTTGGACGAATGTCAATCAAATATGGATGGTTCTAATTGGGGTTATAGCAATCCGATATTTTGGAACTTTGTTTTTAAGTTTTTAGGCGAACTATACGGAAAAGAATGGAAAGACATTAAAGCAGACCCAGAGAGTCAAATTGTTCAAGGGTTGGTTTGGGGAAATATGAAGTCAATTTGGAAAGATAGCGATACCGATATGCGATATTTTACAGAAATTAAAAGAGCAAGTGCCATTTTTGACAATTTAGAATATTTATTAAAAGTGTATGACCCAGAAATCGTTTTAATGTTGAATTATAGCGATACTTCTGCATTCTACAATTATTTGCCCAAAGATTTCGATAAATATTATCAACACAGCTTTGAAAATGGTGCTGTCGAT
>CAIUKX010000067.1 GCA_903899795.1 uncultured Flavobacteriales bacterium | reverse complement strand
GGGAAAACACTTCTATCTAAAAACGTGAACAATTTACGTGTGAACGAAGGTTTGGGACTTCGAATTGCTTGGAATGTGAATACCATTTTACGTTTTGATTATGCAATTTCGAAAGAAGACCATCAATTCTTTTTCCAGATAGGTCATTGTTTCTAAGGTATTCTTTGGCCTCTGTGAGGTTTTCATGTGCATACTTGTATTCCTTTCTACACTTATTTACGTTTCAATAGTAAGTAGTACCACTTAATTAATGTTATTATTTCATTTTCATACCAATTCATGATTAGAATTGTTGTAACTTATATAAAGTAATTCACGCTACAACTACTACATTATGAAGACAATACGTTGTGCTTTAAGTTTTTTTCATGGTTGGAAAAAAAGAGCAAAAGATCTTCCAATATTATTATCAATTTTATTTTTACTGATAAATCTTACTAGTCGAACTCAGGTAGTATTACAATTTCCAAATGGAGGAGGAAATGGAGTGTTAGTAAGTGGGACTGCTGGGACTGTCGGCGCTATTTACGAGTGGCCCAATGTTGGAACTGAAGGGGGGATTACGATTAAGGCAAGAATTGAGATTCTGTCGATAACGGGAGGAGCCACTTTAACGACAATTGACGGGAATTCAACAGCAGCTGACTGGGAACCCCAAGTTGCCGGACCTACTACTACAAATGGAAATTCGTGGGGAATGAAATTTCAAATTCGATTCTATAATGTTGCCAATGGCGCAAGTTATATCTTGTCCTCACTTAGGGCACAAGGAATTGATATTGATGGTGGAGGATCAGGAAGTCCTTTGAGAGAGTATAATACTTTTCAAACACCTGATTCATATACATTGGAAAATCCAACAGAATTAACGTCCTCTAGCAATTCCGATGGAACGAAATTTACATCTAGTGCGAGTTCTTTTAATGGTATTTCCATAGCTCAAACCCAATACATTGCTTCATGTGATTATGTAAATGTCAGTTCTATTAATATTGTTTGTGGTGTGACTGCAGTGGGAGGAACAGTAACAGCTACCAATCGATTGCATTCATTTAATTTTCAAAATATCGTAGTGTTTACAGCACCTGTTGTTGAACTTCCAATAGAATTAGTGAGTTTTAATGCTAAGTTAGAGAGTGGATCTAAAGTGAAAATCGAATGGAAGACCTTTACAGAGTTAAACAATGATTATTTTACTATAGAAAGACGTGATAAATTTGTAGATTACTGTAATTTGGGAATTATCAATGGTGCAGGATCATCAGAATCAGTTAACGAGTATGCATTTATTGACAATGACCCTCCTTTTAACGAGATTATATACTACCGATTGGTTCAAACGGATTACGATGGTAAAATGTTTGTATCAGATCCAATATCAGTTGATAATCGTCTCGTGAAAAAAGATATAGTGATGCGAACCGACATCATGGGACAAGAAGTCAATGAAATGTACCGGGGAGTTGTTTTGGTAATCTATGCGGATGGTACATTTACGAGGATTGTCCAATAATCAAATGCATTTCAATACTTTACAAGCTTTGTCGATATCAGCATCGGAAATATTTAGATGAGTGACCATACGGATCATTCCTTCACCGAATGAGACTGTTAGGATGCCATTGTCTTTTAATTTTTGGATATAAAAATCGCGTTTTTCATTTTGTTTTAAAATAATGACAACGATATTGGTTTCCACTGGGATAACTTCGTTTACCCATGATAGTTCATTTAAACAATTTTCTAAAAGAAGAGCGCGCCGATGATCGTCTTTCAAACGTTCTAAATTGTTTTTGAGTGCATAAAGTCCAGCAGCAGCTAAAAAACCTGCCTGACGCATTCCTCCTCCAAACACTTTTCGAACTCGTCTTGATTTTTTGATGAAGTCCTTATTACCCATTAAAAGAGAACCTACCGGAGCTCCCAAACCTTTGGAAAGGCAAAGAGAAATCGAGTCGAATTGTGAAGCGTATTCTTTGATCGGGATGTTATTTACAGCTAGTGCATTCATCAATCGGGCTCCATCTAAATGAAGAGGTACATTTTGTGAAAGGCACAATTGTCTGATTTTTTTGATTTCTTCAAAATCGTAAACGGATCCACCACCACGATTGGCCGTGTCTTCAAGACTAACCAATTCTGTTACGGGAAGATGAATGTCATCAGGATTGAACCATTTTGAAATAATTTCTGCTGTGATTCGTCCACGATTTCCTTGTAAAAGTCGAACTGAGGCACCTGAATTTTTAGCGATTCCTCCTCCTTCGTATTTATAGATATGACTGTCTTCGTGGCAAATAATTTCACCACCTGGTTTTACATGCACATTTATTGCAATTTGATTGGTTTGCGTACCCGAAGAACAAAATAAAGCATCCTCCATTCCAAATAATTCGGCAGCATAATTTTGAAGTTCATGAATACTCGGATCTTCATTGAAAACATCATCTCCAACTGGAGCATTTATCATGAACTCTCTCATTTCCTGAGTCGGAAGAGTAACAGTATCGCTTCTAAAATCAATCATAGGAATATTTTATTTATTGTTTTCCAAATAGTTTATTATTTTTTGAGAGGCACCGGCTTGTGTTTTCACAAAATTACCCGTAGTCTCTTTCAGTACCTCAAAAGTAACTTCCATTTTTGAAATAATATTTGCCAACTCTTCATTTGTTGAAACCGAAAATCCGATTCCTTCTGAAACAAACAAATCTGCTTCAGGAAAACGCTGGTGTTTTGGTCCGAAAATAACCGGAAGTCCGAAAACAGCTGGTTCAAGAATATTATGCAAATTCCCCGAAAATCCACCGCCCACATATGCATAAGCGCCATAAGCATAGGCATTGGCAAGATGACCAATGGTGTCGAGAACAATTACTTGTTGATCATAAGATCTACTTTCTTTCATTTCAGAGTAACGAAGAAACGGTATTTTCAGTGATTGTGTAATCTGCTTAATATGACTTTCTGAAACATCGTGTGGTGCAATAATGGTTTTACGACTTAGTTTTCCGTCATTGATCAATGGAAGTAACAATTCTTCATCAACTGGCCAGGAACTTCCAATTACAAACGCTTTATCGCCTCCTAAGAATTGTTCTAAAAGAGGATTTGAAACGAGATTGTTTTTATTCTCAATAACTCGGTCAAAACGGGTATCGCCTGTAATCAAATGTTTATTTATACCAATTGAATTCAATAAATCAGCAGATGCTTTTGTTTGGACAAAGAAAAAATCAAATTGCTGAAGTATGGAACGGAAAAAAGATCCAGAAGATTTGAAAAAGCGATGATCCGGACGAAATAAGGCACTGACAGAATAAATTTCAGCCCCCATTTTTTTGGCTTCAAAAATATAATTCGCCCAAAATTCATATTTCACAAAGAATATTTTTGTAGGATTAAAATGGCGAATGAATTTTTCAGCATTTCGAGGTGTGTCGAGCGGAAGATAGCATACGTAGTCAGCTTTGTGCGAACGTTTTTGATAATGTAAATATCCTGAAGGAGAGAAGAAGGTTACCAATATAAATCGCGCAGGATTTTTTTCTTTGATCAAATTAATGACAGGCAAAGCCTGATCGAATTCCCCCAAAGAGGCACAATGAAACCAGTAGATTTCTTGTTTCGGCAGAACAGGTAATTGATCAAAGAAATTCTTTCTGCCCTTTACCCATAATTTTGCTTTAGCATTAAAAAGTGCGGCGAATTGAAGAAAAACACCATAGCAAAAAATACCGAAGTTGTAGATAAGATGCATCAATCGATGTAAAAATCTTTTGGTTTACGCTTGTAGAAAGGGATGAACCAACCGGTTCTAAAACCAACCTGAATATCATGCATTGTTGAAGTTGGAACGGGTACATTGGGTTGATCGAAAAAGATCGTTCGCATGTTTTTTGTAAATCCTTCCTGAACATAAAATCCACCGTAAAAGTTTATCAAACCGTGATCAGCCATAAAAGCATATCCCACAAAAAGATGAACATTTGGTCCCATAGTTAGACGATCGTAGCCTTTTTTGTATTTCAATTCAATTTCAGGAACCAAATCATAGTTAGTTTCAATTCGATATTTGTGAGCTAACAATCCAACGCCCGTATGAATAAAAATTCCCGAGTTATCATTTGGACTCAGAACTGGAAATACTTTGCCGACCGCTAAATTAGTGTTGAATCCTCTTGCGCCCACAACTACTTGTGCAACTGAACCTTGATCATTCATTATGTTTCCCTGCGAGTCAGTAAGTTGATCAAACATGCCGTTCAGATGGACTTTATTTCCAAACATGAAATTAGCGTCCAATCCCCAGAACCAGTTTTTCGAAGTTTTATAACCAGCCATGATTCCAATGTGATTGAGGTAGCCGAATTCCTTTGCCAAATCACCATGTGTCCAGCATCCATCATAATGTACTGCAATCCATGGAGTACCAATGATCGAATCTCTGACATTTCTTTGTCCGAAATAATTGAACGAGAAAGTGACAATAAATAGGAGCGATAAAGCAAAATTTTTCATACGTCCCAAAAATAAGTTCTTTATTTGGAATGACGGGCAAAAAGGATTTAAAAAGTGTTAATTGTTTAGTGATGAGTAGTTGGTGATTAGGCAATAGGCATTAGAAGTTGTCACTTTAACTAATGGCTGATGCCTGATCACTATTGCCTCAAAATAAAAATTGTGGATAAATCCTAAAAACTCGCTTCAAAAGGCATTCAATTTCAGCTTATATTTGTTACTCTCAAAAATGAATTATGTTAGATATTGATCCGAAAACGCTTCCTATTCCTAAGCTTCACCAATATTTGCTAGGTGCTGTCGGACCTCGTCCTATCGCTTTTGCATCTACTGTTGATGCTGATGGAAATTCGAATCTGGCACCTTTCAGTTTTTTCAATGTTTTCAGTGCAAATCCTCCGATCATGATTTTTTCACCTGCAAGAAGTGGGAGAAGTAATGAAACCAAGGATACATACAAGAATGTTAAAGTGAATCCGGAAGTAGTGATCAATGTTGTGAATTATGATATCGTTCATCAGATGAGTTTGGCAAGTTCTCCATATGCACCCGGAGTAAGTGAATTTACGAAAGCAGGTTTTACTCCTTTGCCATCGGATCTGGTTAAACCAATGAGAGTAGCAGAATCACCTGTCCAATTTGAATGTAAGGTGAATCAGGTGATTGAATTGGGTACAGAAGGAGGAGCCGGAAATTTGATCATTTGTGAGGTAGTGAAAATTCATATTCACGAAGATGTGTTAGATGAAAATGGAATGATCGATCAGCACAAAATTGATCTTGTATCCAGAATGGGAGGGAATTGGTACTGCAGGTCTGACAAAAATTCGATGTTCGAAATCACAAAACCGATTACAACCTGCGGAATAGGCTATGATCAACTACCGACAGATTTTAAACAGAGTAAGATATTGACAGGGAATGATTTAGGTCAACTGGCAGGAATCGAAGAAATTCCGAATGAAACAGATGTAAATGAATATAAATTATTGGAATTAAGTGATTTATTTGTATCTTTAGAAGACAATCCAACGCAATTGGAAGTTTCATTGCATGAACGCGCAAAAAAATTATTACAAGAGAATAAATTGAATGAAGCTTGGTTGACTTTGCTATCATTCAATAATTAAACCGAAAACAATCAAAAACGAAAAGTATGTTTAAATTAAATGGAATTGTGAAAGTGGTGAGCCCAACGGTTCAAGTGAGTGAGAAATTTGCAAAAAGAGAATTCGTAGTGACGGATGCTTCAAGCATGTATCCGCAAGATATTATGTTTCAATTAACACAGGATAAGTGTTCTTTAGCTGATTCAATTCAAGTAAATGACCAGATTGAGGTTTCATTCAATCTTCGTGGACGTGAGTGGACAAGCCCTCAGGGAGAAGTTAAATATTTCAATACATTGGAAGCATGGAGAATTGACAAAGTTGGTGCTCCTGTAGCGGGTGGAATTCCACAAGGTGGACCTTCAGCAATGACACTTGATCCGGTTTCTGTTGCAACAGCTCAGGCAAATGTTGAAAGTGCAGATGATGATCTACCTTTCTAAGAAATTTTGAATGTTGAGTTTTTAATTGAAATTTAACAGGAAGATAGTGAAGGATGTCGAAAACGGCATCCTTTTTTTGTTTACTGTATTTTCCTTCCTTTCCAATTCGGTTTGTGAAAAGTAACCAAACAAGTGAGGGTTAAAAGATATATTGGTTGCAGCACTGAAAAAACAGGGAGTAAAATCCATGTAATCATTCTTCTAGTTCTCCAAAAGTGATGAAAGTAAACAACCCAGTCGATACTGTTTTTTCCGAGAAATACGACTATAAAAACTGTGTGATTTTGTTGAACAATTGAAGTGATGAGAAGTAGATAAAATCCACTGTTGAACAGAAAGGCTAATAAAGCCAGTGTATTACTCAATTGATCCTTTACTTTACCACTTTTACCGATCCAGCGGAGACGTTGAGAAATGAATTCCGACCAATTGAATGGAGAAGGTGTTTCAACAGAAAAATTTGGATTTGAAATCAATTGAATTGAAGCGGCGTTTTCACGGAAATCGCGTAAGAGAAAGAGATCATCGCCGGAAGAAATGTGAGCATGGTCTTCAAATGCATCAAATTGTTGAAATGAATTACGTTTGAAAAGTAAGTTGGCCCCGCTAGCTAAAAAAGGACGAATAATCCCACTCACAGAAGTGTTGATTGCATTCGCAATGGAATGGTCAGCCTCAAAAAATCGTTGAGAAAATGTTCTTCCCTTCATGACAACCGGAAGTACGAATAGATCTGAGTCGACCAAAGTTGAAAGCCGAGAAAAATAGTCTTTTTTTAAAGAAATGTCGGCGTCCCAGGTTAAGATGTAAGTTGTGGTTGCAGCCTCTATCCCATATCGTAAGGCTGACTTTTTCCCATATTGCCCTTTAGGTAAATTCAAAATCACAAAAGGGATTTTATCAGAGAGAGTTTGAATAAATTCACTTCCTTGATCTTCTGAATGATCGTTGACAAAAATGAATTGTTTTGGTAGATCTGTCAATTGCTGAATGCAGCTAATCAGTGTTGAAATTCGATTTTCCTCATTGCGAAACGGAATGATGACAGTGATTTCATTCAATTTGACAGTGGATTGACCTTGTAAAAACAGTTTTTCATTTTTCAGCTGCGTAAATTGTCCGTACACTAAAATTAATCCAAGGGAAAAATAAATTAAAAGGAATATGGAAGTAAACTCAATCAACTTTGTTATTCTGTTTACAAATAATAATTCCAAAAAGTGCAGGAATAGCTAGATTGATTAGCCAAATTGAAATTGAAGTGGTCAAGATTGATACTTGTCCATACCCAATTCCAGCTAAAACAAAAATGGCTATGGATTCACGGATAATAAGTTTTCCAAACCAAAGTGAAGGAATCAATGTGGTCCATAAAAAAATCTGCCAAATCCAGAAGAAAGTTTCAAAGTTGAGAGCATCTTCAAAGGCGTTGAACATTAACCAGAATTGGAATGTGAAAACAAAGTGGCGTGCTACACTCAATCCCAAAAGACGCAATCGGAATTGATTATTTTTTTTGACAAGCTTAATCATTTTTGAGTAAGCATTTTTCCGTTCCAGATATGGGATTTTTATTTTTTCGAAAAAGAAGTAAAAAAATACGATACAAAAGGTGAAAAGAAACAAGATTAGACCAAGTAGAATATTATCAATTCCAAGAGGACTCTCCCGTAAAAACAGCAATGAAAGGAAGCCAAAAAAGATACTGGCCATAAATTGCGAGTAGTTGGAAAGCAGAGTCAGCAAAATAATACTTGGGCGCAGGTTTCTTCCATAGTAATACATTCTCCCGATGAAATTTCCGAGCATATTAGGCGTGACCAATCCAGTTGCGATGCCAGCTAGAAAAGCCAATACATTTGTTTTCTGACTCGCTTTTGCTTCAATGATTGTGATGGTCAATTTCCATTTTCGCCATTCTAAATACCAATTCAGGAAAACTAAAATAGCACTTGAGGCAATTAATGAAGGGTGAATAATTTCGAGTTGTTTCCATGTATTGATGCTGATTTTGGAGATTTGCCAATATAACAAGTAAGAAACACTAAAAAGAAGAATCAATTTAGCAAAAAAGAAAATTATACCTTGTTTTTTTATAGCTTTAACCAACTGAAGTAAGATTTGAATGGTTGAAGATAAAATAATTCTTGGAATTGACCCCGGAACAAGTGTCTTGGGTTATGGATTAATTCATATTAAGGAAAAGAAATTGTCATTGATAAACTTCGGAGTGATCCAATTGAGTAAGCTTGAGACTCATCCTGATAAGTTGAAAAAAATTTTTGAAAGACTCGATGCTATTATCCGCGAATATAAACCGGATGAAATGGCGATTGAAGCTCCTTTTTTTGGTAAAAACATTCAGTCGATGATGAAGTTGGGACGTGCACAAGGGGTAGCAATAGCTGTTTCGTTGAGTCACAATATCCCTTTTGAAGAATATACGCCTAGAAGAATCAAACAAGCTGTCACTGGAAACGGAAACTCGTCGAAGGAACAAGTGGCAGCGATGTTGCAAACACTATTGAATTTCAAAGAAATGCCCAAATACCTTGATGCAACAGATGGATTAGCGGTTGCTGTTTGTCATCATTTTTCCAAAGGAATTGGTGAGCATAATAAAGAAAAAGGGAGCAAATGGGAGAACTTTATAAAAAATAACCCTGAAAGAAAATTACGATGATGAGAGACGAACGAATCGATAGCTACATTGATAAATCAGCTGAATTTGCTCAACCGATTTTATCACATTTAAGAGAATTAGTCCACAAGGCAGTGCCTGATGTTCAGGAAACGATGAAATGGAGTTTTCCGAATTTTGTCTATAAAAAATCAATTTTGTGCGCCATGGCATCTTTTAAAAATCACTGTAGTTTTGGTTTTTGGCTGATGTCAAAAATGGAGGATCCTGATAAAGTATTTAAGCGGGAAGAAGCAGGAGGAATGGGAAGTTTTGGTAAAATGACATCTCCTGCCGATTTACCTTCTGATGAAATAATTATTCGATACATTATTGAAGCAACCATGTTGATTGATCAAGGTGTAAAAGTGGATAAAAAGCCAGTTCAAAAAGATTCGAAAGAATTAATTGTTCCTTTGGAGTTAGAGGATGCGTTAAAAAATAATCCAAAAGCAATGGCGACTTTTGAACGATTCAGCCCTTCTCATCGAAAAGAATATATACTTTGGATTACCGAAGCAAAAACTGAAGCGACACGGTTAAAACGATTGGAAACAACAATTGAGTGGCTAACAGAAGGGAAGAGCAGGAATTGGAAGTACGAGAAGTGTTAATCAGAGATCATTTGTTTTGCCAATAGTAGTATATGATATGTATATTGATAGTTGTAGAAAAATAATGTCTATTTACATAGACTGATTATTTTTTCACGCCTTTCAAATTGGAATTGTAAAATAAAAAGATGCCCCTTCATTTATTTTAGCATTGGCCCAAACTTCACCACCATGGCGATTCACGATTCGTTGAACAATAGCTAGCCCAACTCCTGTTCCTACAAATTCTGAATCATTATGTAAACGTTGAAAAATCCCGAATAATTTATCGTAGTACTCCATGTCAAAGCCAACTCCTTTATCTTTAATGTAATATGTTATTTCATGGTTATTCTGAGTTGAGCTGATCTCTATCAGAGGAGATTTATTTTTCCCTGAATATTTGCATGCATTTGAAATTAGATTTACCCAAACTTGCTTTATCATGGAATTATCTCCTGAAGCAGGAAGTAATTCCCCAACCTTAAAGATCGTTTTTTCTACGGAACCTTGATCGCAACAATCTTTTATTATACTATTTACAATCTCTTCAGTGTCAATGTGGTTTCTTACTATTTCATTTTTAGCAAGATGAGAAAAGATTAACAGATCATCTATCAACGTTCTCATTTTCTCAGTATTATTATTGATTGCTTTGAGGTATTTTTTGGCTTCAATGTCTAATATTTCTAAAAAATTATTTGATAACATCTTGGCATAACCACTTATTGCTCTTAAAGGGGCTTGTAGATCATGAGAAACTGAATAGGTGAATGACTCCAACTCCTTGTTTGTAAACTCAAGTTGCCGAATATTATCAGCTAATTCGTTATTCAGCAGACGGATTGTTTCTTCCGATTGTTTACGTACTGTAATATCCTTAAAGAGAATTGCTACCTGAAATTTTTTTGGATCGCCAAAACGAAAAGCATTAACATCATACCAACGATTTAATTGATCTGCGCGGTTTTCAAATCGAATAGATTCGCCAGTCAAAGCAATTTTACCATAAGTTTCAAACCAATGCTCTTCATGATTCGGAGCAAACTCGCGCATTCGCTTCCCGACAGCATCATGCAGCCCTGTTTGCATTTCGAAAGCGGCGTTGATTTTCAAGAAACGATAATCAATAGGTTTTTTCTGTTCATCAAAAATCATTTCAATGATACAAAAACCTTCGTCTATCGAATTAAATAGGAGTTCCCAAAGTTCTTTTTCTAAATCAATCATACCAAAATAACTTAGTTGATAGTTTTTTTATTTAAAATAATATCAGTTAGTTAACGAGTTGTAAATGTAAAAAAAATAATCTAAAAAAGAAAAGAGGGAGAGTGTTATTCTAAAAGTTTCAAATCGATTATTTTACAGACAATTCTGTAATTTCTCGATTTACGGAATCTAGAATCTGTGAATTGATCGCTTGCATTTCTTCTTGGCGTGAACCATAATAGTTAAGCGAAGCATTGAAACGGGTTGTGTCTAGATGGTATTTTTTGAAGATCAAATCTCCGGATTTACGCATGATTTGGTAATTCTGGGTTACTTGCGGATATTTATTACGAATATGGGCTTCCAAAATAGATAAATCTTTTAGTACCATTACCATGGTGTCTTTTGGGATCAGGTTTTCCGGTTGAGGAAATCGATTGACTTCTGAAGAACAACCGAAGATAGTGACGGTGATAAAAAGAAACATCAATTGCTTCATGGGCGATCAAATAGTAGTCGCTGACCAGTAGAGTTTTCGACAATTTCCCCGTCAGTATAAACTAAGTTTCCATTCACATAAGTACTGTCAACCGCATAACTGAATGTAAAGTTGTCAAAAGGTGACCAGCCGCATTTCGATAGGATAGAATCCTTGGTAACAGTGGTTGATTTATTTGGGTCAACGATAACTATATCTGCATGATAACCTTCGCGAATATATCCTCGTTTTTCAATTTGAAATAAAGTCGCAGGTGCGTGAGCCATTTTTTCTACAACTCGTTCGATCGTTATTTTACCTTCTCTGGATTTTTCAAGCATCGCCAATAAAGCGTGCTGAACCAAAGGTCCGCCTGACGGAGCTTTGAAGTAAGATTGACTTTTTTCTTCAAAAGTATGAGGGGCATGATCGGTAGCTATTACGTCAATTCGATTATCTAAAACAGCTTTCCAAATCGCTTCACGATCACTTGCTTTTTTCACGGCAGGATTCCATTTGATGAAATTTCCTTTTGTTGCATAATCTTCATCCGAAAACCAAAGATGGTGAACACAGGCTTCTGCTGTAATTAATTTCTTTTCTAAAGGAATTGTATTGTCGAATAATGAAAGTTCTTTTTCTGTGGAAATATGCAAGATATGTAATCGTGTAGCATATTTTTTTGCCAGATTGACCGCCATGGATGAAGAGATATAGCAAGCTTCAGCACTGCGTATCAACGGATGGCATTCCACAGGAACATCTTCTCCATATTTTTCCTTGAAAATCTGAATATTTCGTTGAATTGTTGCTTCGTCTTCACAATGTGTTGCAATTAACATTGGCGTAACTCTTGAAAATAGATTTGTTAATGTTGATTCATTGTCCACAAGCATATTTCCAGTAGAAGAACCCATAAAGATTTTTACACCGCAGACATTTCTTCCATTGGTTCGTAAAACTTCTTCAATGTTATCATTCGAAGCTCCCATGAAGAAGGAGTAATTAGCTATTGAACTTTGAGAAGCTATTTGATACTTTTGCTCTAAAAGGTCTTCTGTTAAAGTGTTAGGGACCGTATTTGGCATTTCCATGTAGGAAGTAATACCACCTGCAACTGCTGCCCTTGACTCCGTCCGAATATCTGCTTTATGAGTTAAACCAGGTTCTCTGAAATGTACTTGGTCGTCGATGCATCCCGGAAGAATGTATTTACCTTCCATGTTTATTTCAGGTGTGTTATCATTCACTGAAATGGATGAGTCAATTTGTACAATTTGCCCGTTTTTGACTAGTAGATCCGAAACAAACTGTCTGCCTTCATTGACGATAGTTCCTTTTTTAAAAAGAATTGAATTACTCATAATTTCATGCTTCGCATTTTCCAGACTCCAAAAAATGCTTC
Organism: uncultured Flavobacteriales bacterium; assembly: GCA_903899795.1. Lineage (GTDB taxonomy): Bacteria > Bacteroidota > Bacteroidia > Flavobacteriales_D > Crocinitomicaceae > CAIUKX01. The sequence continues at coordinate 3,380 of CAIUKX010000067.1, read as the reverse complement.
CTTAAATATTCCTGTACTCATTTTTGAAGTTCCGTATAACCGGTCGATAAATGTAATCGGAACTTCAGTGATTTTGAATCCATGCTTCAATGCTCCGTATTTCATGCAAATCTGGAAGGCATAACCTTTGAATGTAATTGCATCCAAATTGATTTTTTGAAGAACAGTTCTTTTATAACATTTGAATCCTGCTGTTGTGTCTTTAATGCCGATAAGTAAAATACAACGAACGTAAACACTCGCAAAATACGACATAAGTAAGCGTTTCAAAGGCCAGTTTTTTACTTTTCCACCTTTGCAATAACGAGAACCGACACTTACATCAGCACCTTGAATTACGCAAGCGTTATACAAACGTATCAAATCATCCGGATTATGAGAAAAATCACAGTCCATTTCAAAAATATATTCATATCCTTTTGAAAGAGCCCATTTGAATCCATGTATGTAGGCTGTTCCCAGACCCAATTTACCTTTTCTTGTTTCAAGAAATAGGCGATCCGGAAATTCAAGTTGAAGTTTTTGAATGATTTTTCCTGTGTTGTCAGGAGATGAATCATCAACAAATAACAAATGGAAGTCCTTTTCGAAAGACATTACCTTTCGAACCATATTTTCCACATTTTCCTCTTCGTTAAACGTGGGGATTATGATAATTGAATCGGACATTTTTTTGTTTATATTCGGCTAAATTAATTAATAATAATTAATCAAAAAATGTAAATTTTTGAAATCTTGAAATTTACTGATTTAATTAATGAATATTAACAATTTGTTCATTTCGAAAGTGAAGCATTGAGCAAGAATTCATTCAAATATTTGATTCTTTAATAGCGTCACTTACCAGATCAGATTCAAATCCTCGGGACAATAAAAAGGTGTAAATTTTAGCTCTCTTGACCCAATGATCTCCTTTTTTAGTGCTAAGATCTTTTGCTTTTTTTTCGATTAATTCCAAAATAGTTTTCCAATATTCATCTGGATCGATTTCGTTCATTCCCCGTTCAATAGAGTAATCTGAAATTTGTTTCATCCGAAGGTGACTTTTGATTTTATTTTTACCCCATTTCTTGATTCTGAATTTTCCGGAAACAAAAGCAGATGCAAAACGTTCTTCGTTGATAAAATTGTTGGAGATTAAATCTGCAATCAGTTGATTTCTTTGTTCTTCAAGGAAATCCCAGGAAATCAATTTTTGATTCATTTCATATTGGCAACGCTCTTGATAAGCACATAAAGCTTCTAATTTTGCTTTAGCTTCTAAAAATGAATAGCTCACTTTGCTTTAATGTTTAATTGTGAATGCTTAATGTTTAATGAAGGTTGCTGAGCAAAACTGAAGTTTAACTTTTTTTAAACATTCAACATTCAACATTCAAGATCAAACATTCAGCATTTTTATAAAAGATAAAAGGGTTGAAATGCATTCTCAACCCTTTTATCTTTTATAAAGTTATTTCTTCGTTGTTTTTGTTTACAAATTTGTATTCCAACAATCGGTTATCAGTGATACCTCTGACAGGAATCCATTTTTTGTATTTAATAAGCCATTTTACCTGACGGGAAATAATACCGTTTTTGAAGTAGGCATCCAAGTATGGGTGTACCAACAGGCTTACATTTTTTTCTTTTCTTTCTTTCACCAGATAATTCAGGTTACTTTCAATTTCTTCGGCATAAAGGATGGAGGCTTGTACTTCTCCAGTTCCATTGCATGTAGGACATGTTTCAGAAGTATTGATATCTGTTTCCGGTCGAACACGTTGTCTTGTTATTTCAACAACTCCAAATTTAGAAGGAGGCAAAACATTGTGTTTCGCACGGTCTCTTTCCATGTGACCTTTGATATGTTCAAAGAGTTGTTTGTTGTTTTCACGGTCATGCATATCGATAAAATCGATACAAATGATTCCACCCATATCCCGTAATTGAAGTACACGTGCGATTTCTTCGGCGGCTTCCATATTGGTAGATAAGGCATTGCTTTCCTGACCTTCTGAACCTTTTCTGTTTCCGCTATTTACGTCAATAACGTGCATAGCTTCCGTGTGTTCAATTATTAAATAGCCTCCACTAGGCAAGGGAACTTTTTTACCGAACAATGTCTTGATTTGTTTAGTGATTCCAAATTTTTCAAAAATATTGATTTTGCGATCGTGTAATTTCAATATTTTTTCTCTTCCTGGTGCGATATCAGCTATGTACTCGCTCATCTCAGTCATTAATATTACATCATTGACATGGATGTTTGAAAAATCAGCATTTAGCAGATCTCTAAGTATTGAGGATGTTTTATCCAATTCTCCTAATACTCTTTTTGGTGGTGTGGCGGTTTTTAGATTGGTGTACATGAATTTCCACTTGTCGAGCAAGTTATGGAGATCCTGATCCAATAATTCAACTTTTTTATTTTCAGCAACGGTTCGGATGATGACTCCAAAGTTTTTAGGCTTGATATTATTCATCAAGGTCTTAAGACGTGCTCTCTCTTCTGGATCTTTGATCTTTTGAGAGATGGAAATTTTATCCGAAAACGGCACTAACACCAAGTAACGTCCTGCTAAAGTTATTTCAGCACTCAGGCGCGGACCTTTACTTGAAATCGGTTCCTTTGCTACCTGTACTAATATAGGGGCAGATGAAGAAACAATTTCATTAATTTTCCCATCTTTTGGGATATCCTTTTCTACTTTAAAATAAAGAAGATCGGCTACACTTTGCCTGCCATGAAGCGTGTCGCGGGTATATTTATTGAGTGAATTAAATTGAGGGCCTAGGTCAAGGTAATGCAAAAAGGCATCCTTTTCAAAGCCGACATCCACAAAAGCTGCATTTAAACTGGGAACAACTTTTCTGACTTTACCAAGATAAACATCACCTACAGCAAACTCAGTATTCCCTTTTTCTTCTTGCAACTCAATAAGTTTGCCGTCACGTAACAAAGCAAGCCAAATACCACCTGGACGGGCATCGACTACTAGTTCTAAACTCACGAAAAACTGTATTTAATTAAAATGTAAGAAAACAGAAAAACTTAGCAAGCAATTGCTCACTAAGTTTTATACTTTACGTAAATCTATAGATTACTTTTTCTTTTTGTGACGATTTTTTCTAAGACGTTTTTTACGCTTGTGAGTCGCCATTTTGTGACCTTTTCTTTTTTTACCGCTTGGCATAATTATATATTTTATTTGATTAAACTCAATTTAATGTGCTGAATCTCAGAATAAGAATTGAACCGATTTTGAAATTCAGGAGTGCAAAAATAGTGAATTTAATCGGATTAATAGCAATTGGTCAAAGAAAAACGGTAATTATTTTACTTTAACGCTCGTTTTTACTTCGTCAACAAATGTTTTTGCCGGTTTGAATGACGGAAT
>CAIUKX010000066.1 GCA_903899795.1 uncultured Flavobacteriales bacterium | reverse complement strand
GCGATCACTAAGAAGATGCCTGAAAAGATGGACCGCTACATCGAACCGTTCATTGGAGGCGGAGCGGTTTTTTGGAATCTTGCTCCTGAAAAGGCAATTATTAGCGACCTCAATTCACAGTTAATCGAAACGTATCAAACGATTCGGGATAATCATGATGGTCTAGTTAAAAAACTGAACTTAATGGAATCACGTTTAGGTGAGATAAAAAAGGAATATTTAGCTCTTGGGACACGAGGGCTGAATAGTCGAATAGAAAAATTTCCAAAAAATAATGAGCGTTCTAGAAAGAGAATTGAGGAAATAGGCTCCCTGGAGGAATTAGAGAAAAAAAGAGTTGCAGCATACCTTGAAGCTTGGAATTGTGAATACGAAAAAATTAGGAATTGGGATAGGAACAAAGAAAGCTTCGAAAATAGGAGTTCAGTTGATAGGTCAGCACGATTGATTTATCTCAATCACCTAGCTTTCAATGGCCTTTACAGAGTTAACTCAAATAATGAATTCAATGTCCCATTCGGAAGATATAAAAGCCCAAAAATATTCAGTGCAAAGCTATTAGAAAACATGTCTCTGTACTTAAATGAAAATAATGTCAAAATTATAAATTGCAGTTTTGAAGAAACGATTTCTAAGGCTAAACATGGAGATTTCATCTATGCAGATCCTCCGTATGCACCTTTAGATGGCGCTAATTCTACATTCACGACTTATTCTGCTGAAGGATTTGGCATTAAACAACTCGAGGATTTGAAGGCCTCTCTTGATGCGGCAAGTGCACGGGGTGCAAAATGGCTTATGTCGAATGTTTCTTCCAAATTGACACGGACGCTCTTTCCGCTAGATGAATACATTCGAACTCGAATCCAAGTAGGGCGTTCAATAAATTGTGATGGCGAAAAACGAGGACAAGTTACTGAATTGCTGATCAGCCCAAAAGACTTTTAGCTAATCAGTTAATGACAAATTTCCACTGATTAAATCGTCAGTGCGCCAAATGATGATTTTCCCTTTATTCATTTTCGGTACATATTTTGGCATTTCAATATTCAGGAAATTAATCTTTTCTTGAGTCCAGGCATTTCCACCAAGAATCAACCAAGACTTTTTATATTCTGGATTTACATCCATCGAATACAGCAGTTTTATGACCTCATAGGCAACCTTTTCGTCTGCAGTTCCGCTTGTATTTTGTACTTTGCAAGAAATTAACCCTCTAATACTCGCATTTGACTGAGAAACTAATTCCCAGTCAATCCTGTGTCTACCACCACCCGGCTTTAGCCCAACAAACTTTTGACGATTTGCAATAAGACCATTGGTGGAGCATGACCTTTGTACGCATGCCTTTACTATGTCTTCAAAAGAACTTCCAGTAGTGGTGTCACGTGCCATCTGGAAATCATTGCATAGATAAGCGAAAAATGTGCGATTATTACAAATAAGACAAACTCAAGGAATCCATGAGAATATCAAAGTTTGATTTTGAGAATTACGGAGTTCTGGATAAGGGGTCGATTGCATTTCCAAAATTGTTGCTCATTTTCGGAGCAAATGGTACAGGAAAATCAATGCTCCTTGAGTCAATCGAGCAAACCATTTCAAGTAAACAGTTAGGCCGCTCGATTGATAATGCAAAATCGTTTTTTGATGCCCGAACTGAACTCACGTTCGAATTCGATGCTCAGGCTGATGATGACAGCCTCGACTCATCTCTGATCGCTTCTCTTGCGAATAAAATGAGTCTTTGGTGGGGCATAGAGCAAGATGATGTCTTTTTGCAAGATGTAAATAATGCCAAAAAGTATCTTCAAAAAATGCTTCTTGCCCACTGGGAAATGGACACTAATTCAGAAGTTGAGAATTTCACATCACTTCTATTAAAAAATTTGCGAATTGCTAAATGCTCAAAAATGAAATATGTCAACAGAAGAGGTGAGCAAACTTGGCAATCATCAAGAGTTTTCGGTGATGAACTTTGGAGGCTCGATGGAAGCATTACACCAACCGACCTTCATAGCTTTTTGCAGAAGAGCAAGAATAACAACACTGAGTTTTTAAAAAACTTTGGACCAGTGAAGCTTGACCTCTTTGAAGTTTTAGATAACTGGGCTCAACAACTTCATGATCCAGAAGAAAACATTTATCTCCCAATTGCTCAGTTTGGCAAAGGAGTAAGGTATGACAGCTCAGGCTTTATTCGAGCAATGAGTAATCCATCTGCTCAATTATCGAACCAACTTGAAGTGATCAACGAAGAAGTAGTTTCAGGTGCGGATGGAATATTCAAAGCAATGAAACCTGTTGTTCTTCATTTGAATGACGACATTTCGAACCTCTCATCAAACTTAGAGATGTCAATAAGTAAATTGAGCATGCTATTAACTGAGAGTCATTTTGAAAGTCCGCAGTTCAGGGAACGAATTCAATTTGGCGACATTTCGATGAAGTCTTCTTCGACAGCTAGCAATGAATTTGACTCTCCACATTCTCTTTACGAAAGGGAAGAGTGGGATTTTAATGAGTTTCAAGATACATGGCTAATTTCAACCTTCACTAGTGAGTCAACTATTGACATCCATGATGAGCTTGAAGATACAAATAGTTATCGAATTTCTCCTGCGATTATTAGCTCACTGCGAAGAATTCAAGATAGAGCAAACGATATTGCACCTAAATTCATTACTAACAGCAATAAAATTGTTTTTGAAATACTGAGCATTGAAGAATGGCCAAGGGCCACTGAACGAATCAAGATTTTTCTTGAAACAGGCGGCAGCCGAATCCCACTTGCTTTATGCAGCTCAGGAATGAAGAAATTTATTGCTATATCGATAAAACTTGCCTCTCAAGAACTCCTAGAAGCCAAGAGGGATGTGAGTAAATTATCGGAAATTAATCATGAAGTGAATGAGGTGATTAATGAGGCAAAAAGCGAGCTTTCACTTCTTGAGCTGATTGAACTTGTACCTAATAGTTCCAATTCTGTTCTTGTTGTTGATGAGCCGGAAGCCCACCTACATCCTGGTGCAGTAGTTGAAATTGGTCATTGGCTTAAGAATCTTTCTTCACG
>CAIUKX010000065.1 GCA_903899795.1 uncultured Flavobacteriales bacterium | reverse complement strand
TGATAACTGATGACTTCTTGTGCATTAGGAATTATATCTTTAATAAGATCTCTCAATTTGAACAATGTCGGTTGAATTTCAGTAACTTGCTGAGAAATGTAGTCATCGATATTGCTAAAGTTTGGAGTAGATGTGACGTTTTTCATCGTGTAATTTACTTTTCAATTGTGATCTTTTGTTTTTGAATTATTTGTAGCTGATTTACAACGCAGAGGAAATAGGTCCCGGTAGAAAGACGAGAAACATCGATTTCACTTTCAGCTAGTGTTGGATCAATAGCTTTTGAGAGAATTTCTTCTCCCAATTCGTTTTGAACAACTATTTTGAGTGTCTGGAAATTCCCCTTTTTTATTTTAAACTTGAGTTTATTGGTCGTTGGATTAGGATAAAAAGCAATCAATTCAGCCGGTGTTTCATCTATTGGAATAATCCCGCTTCCTGCTCCGGTAATATCGGATGATTTTGCAAAGTAGATGTTTATTTTTCCGCTTCGGACATCACCCCAAGCTGCATAAATGGTATCATTCGATAATTCACAGGACATAAAATCATTTCCCGATTGTCCAAGTATAGAATCAAAAGCGGCTGTTACATTGCTCAATCTTACATTGGGTGAAAAATGTGCTCCGTTGTCAGTAGAGACGGATGTATAGGTATCACAGGATTGGAAAAAACCTGAGCCACTGCTATTTCTACGATCTCTCCAGGTTACTACTAATTTATTATTGATATCGTAATTGGCCCAAACCATATCTTGTGCTTTTCCATTGCCAAATGAATCATCATTCACACGTACTGGTGAGTTCCAGCTTGTACCGCCATTATTGGATGTCGCCACAAAAATATCAGGATCGCCATTGGCTTGTCCTAATGCAACAAAAGCATAAGCCAATTGATTCGGATCTATTGGATTTGCAATCAATCTATATCCGAGTTTATAGAGCGTATCTTGAACGGGTATAGAATTGACGATTAAGTCATAATATTGGAAAGTTGCTCCTTTGGAATAGGATTTAGCCAACAGGATTTTAGGATAAGGTGATTGTGAAACAACATAACTTGGATAGGCAATACAGAGTGCTCCATCAGCAGTGATAGTTGGAAATGGCATAGGGGCAGCGATTAAATTACCAACCAAGTGATTGGTAGTATCCACATATCGGTATGGACTCCAGTTTTGTCCGAGGTTTATTGATGTTTTTAAATACGGTCGGTTGGGAGGGGAGATCCACGGAGCTGGTTTGGTAGCGATATACATTGTGCCGTCTGAAGCTGTACCTGAATTGTCAATTGCCAGCCAAGGACGATCCAAAGGTCTCTTTGTCGGATCTTCAGCAGCGGCATCCCAAACTTGAGTAGGAGCAGACCATGATATTCCTCCATCTGATGAATTCGTAACGTAAACTCCGCCAACATCCGGTTTGTGAAAGTCAATGTAACTCATGTAAAGTATTCCGTTAGGACGAAATTGCATGGAAACATCAGCAGATGACCAATTTGAACCAAAATGAGGTTGAACAAATGGATTTCCCCAGGTAGTTCCACCATCGAAACTGACTTTACTTTTGATAGACATTCTGTAATTGGTTGTAACATCCAATGCCATCCAGGCTACTACTACATTCAATCTATTCGTTGGATTTACAGCTAAATAAGGTTCACCACCAAAGACAATAGAACTGGATAAATTGATGTTATTGGGTTGTGCTAAAGAAATATAGCTTGAAAAAATGATAAATAGGAATAGAATTTTTTTCATGAAGAAGTATTTATACAGCATAAATATAAAACAAAAAAATACCTCACAATTGCTTGAAAGGTATTTTGGAAAAGTTATTGAAAGCTATTACAATGTCGTCGGACAAACGTAATCGGTTCGTTTGATTGCTTCGTCAGCCACGATAGCTTTATATCCTTTTTGGATATTAATTAAATTATCGTAACCTCTGGATTTTAGTATAGAAGCGTAGATCATGGAACGATAACCACCTGCGCAATGAACGTAATAGGTTTTGTTTTTATCGATGTGAGCCATTCCATCGTTGACATAATCCAATGGAAAATTTTCAGCAGAACAAATGTGTTCTGATTGATATTCACCGACTTTTCTTACATCAAGAATGTTGACAGTTTGGTCTTTTTTGTAAATAGAAGAAAATTCTTCCGGTGTGATGGAAGGAATAGTATCCACTTCATTTCCTTCGTTTTTCCAGGCATCAAAACCTCCGTCAATGTAACCGATGGCATGGTCGTAACCTACACGTGCCAAACGAATAACTGCTTCTTCTTCACGTCCTTTATCTGTAACGAGTAAAATTTGTTGTTTAATGTCCGGAATCAATGTTCCAACCCATGGAGCAAAACCACCGTCAATTCCAATGTTGATTGAATTTGGGATAAATCCTTGAGAAAAAAAATCTTGGTGTCGAACATCCAAAATCAGAGCACTGGTTTCATTTGCCAAAAATTCGAATTCTTTTGGAGTCAACGCTTTTGTTCCTTTTTGAATCACTGATTCGATATTTTCGTAACCTTCTTTGTTCATTTGAACATTCAAAGGGAAATAAGAAGGAGGAGGTAAAAGTCCATCAGTCACTTCTTTTATGAAATCGTCTTTCGACAGTTGGGTATTCAGTGCATAATTCACTTCCAGTTGGTGACCAAGAACATCAAAGGTTTCCTTGCTCATGTTTTTTCCACAAGCAGATCCTGCACCATGAGCTGGATAAATCAGAATGTCTTTAGGAAGGTTCATTATTTTTGAACGCAAGGAATCAAAAAGATATCCGGCTAAATCTTCTTTTGTTAAATTCGATTTCACTGCCAAATCAGGTCGACCGACATCACCGATGAACAAGGTGTCACCGCTGAAAAGAGCATGTTCTTTACCATTCTCATCCAACAGTAAATAACAGGTGGATTCCATCGTATGTCCGGGTGTGTGAAGGACTTTTATTTTGATTTTCCCAACATTGATTATTTCTCCGTCTGTAGCGATATGAGCATCGAAATTTGTGCTTGCATTTGGTCCAAAAACGATTGTCGCTCCGGTTGCTTTTGCCAAATCAATGTGACCGCTTACAAAGTCAGCATGGAAATGTGTTTCCAGTACATATTTGATTTGTACTCCCTCTTTTATCGCTTTTTGAAGATATGGATCAATTTCTCTTAAAGGATCAATCACCACAGCCTCACCTTCCGATTGAATAAAGTAAGCACCTTGTGCTAAACATCCCGTATATATTTGTTCTATTTTCATCGTGTTCATTTCGTTAAAAATTGGTTGTAAGAAATGAAATTCAACCAAATTTTGTCTGACATTTTATTTGATACACAAAATTAACCTTTTTTATTCGGTTGTTACTGCTGTTAATTTGTTAAAAAACGAAAAAATGTTAAACAACAACTTCAGTGAGATAAGCAGTAAATATCATTGTTTAACGGGATTATTTCAAGTTGAAACTTTGTGAATTATGGAATAAAAAAAGCTGCTCAACAAGGAACAGCTTTCGGTATTGAAATTATTTTCTTTTTAGATACTTGCTTCAGCTTTCGCTTGGTCAACGATTCTTCCTGGATAAACCTTCAATGCTTGCTCCAGACAAATCACTGCTTTTCTGAGTGAGTCTTGGTTCAATACATAGGCGATACGTGCTTCCTGAAGTCCTGCTCCTTTTGTTGAGTAGAATCCATTTGCAGGAGCCATCATTACGGTTTGTCCTTCAAACTCGAAATCTTCCAGCAACCATTGGCAGAATTTTTCGGCATTATCAACCGGGAACTTTGCCACGCAGTAGAAAGCTCCACTTGGTTTCGGACAAAATACTCCCGGAATACTGTTCAATCCGTCAACCATAATGTTTCTTCTTTCCACATATTCGGCAACTACATTATCGAAGTAGGATTGTGGTGTTTTTAAAGCTGCTTCAGAAGCAATTTGATCAATTGTCGGAGGAGATAAACGTGCCTGCCCGAATTTCAAGGCGGCAGCCATTACTTCTTTATTTTTTGTGATCAATGCACCAATACGCGCTCCACACATGGAGTATCGTTTCGAAACAGAATCAATCATGATCACATTATCGTCAATTCCTTCCAAATTCATTACAGAAAATGGAATTGCGCCGTCGTAGCAGAATTCACGGTAAACTTCATCTGCAAACAAGAATAAATCGTGTTTTTTAACGATGTCACGCAATTGTTCCAATTCACTTTTTGTATACAAGTATCCGGTTGGATTTCCAGGGTTGCAAATAACGATTGCTCGCGTTTTGGATGTGATTTTCTTTTCGATTTCTTCTACCGGTGGCAAAGCGAAACCTGATTCGATGGTTGCAGTAACCGGAACAACATTGATTCCCGCTGTAACAGCAAAACCGTTGTAATTCGCATAGAATGGTTCCGGAATGATTACCTCATCCCCCAAGTTGCAAGTTGTCATAAATCCGAAAATTAATGCTTCTGAACCACCTGTTGTGATTAATATATCTTCTGCATTAACATCGATTCCTGTCTTTTGATAATACGCTGCCAAATTCGTTCTATATGACTCGAAACCTGCAGAGTGACTGTATTCAATTACTTTACGATCCATGTTTTTGATAGCATTCAATGCTACTTCAGGAGTTTCGATATCGGGTTGACCGATGTTCAAATGGTAAACAATTTTACCTTGTTTTTTAGCAGCTTCTGCATAAGGAACCAATTTACGGATTGGAGATGCAGGCATATCAATTGCTTTCTGAGAAATCTTTGGCATAACACATTATTTTGTGCAAATATAGGGATTTAGTGATTAGACAATGGTGATTTGGTGGTAGTTTTTGTCAAAAAAAAGATGAATTGTTAAAAAAGAAAATGAACCTGGTATTTAATGATCTTTTTCTAAAATCCTTGGTGTACTTTTGTTGATTAAATCTTTTGTCAAAAAATGTTCAAATTCTTTTTTAGTATCCTGTTAGTTGTAATGGTAATCTCAGCTTGTAATAATCCCAAAAAGGATTGTAAAAGTTGTACGGTGGATAAAGATCGATTCAACGATTCCATCCAAAAATTGAAGGAAAGGGAGCAGGATGAAGAGGTTGAAGAGAAGTTGATGCAGGAAAGTAACCTGATTGATATTCAGGTAATCAATGCTGATATTAAGGTTGATTTGAAATATGCAGGATCGGATAATTTTATGAAAATGAGATTGTATGACCGATTGGATAAAGCTTATCTTCAAAAGGATGTTGCTGAACGTTTATCGAAATGCCAGGATTTTCTTTCCGAAGAAAAACCGGGATTTCATTTGTTGGTATACGATGCGGTTCGTCCGGTGAGTGTTCAGCAAAAAATGTGGGATGCACTCGATACTATTCCTGTTGCCATGCGAACGAAATTTGTTTCTAATCCGGCGAATGGAAGTATTCACAACTACGGTGCTGCAGTTGATTTGACAATTTGTGATGGAAGTGGGAATCCGTTGGACATGGGAGCAGGTTATGATGATATTCGTCAAATTGCCTATCCGCGTTTGGAAGCTCAGTTTTTGGCTTCCGGGGAATTAACTGAGGAACAGATCGAAAATAGAAAATTATTGCGTAAAGTGATGGCTTCTCAACGGTTTACGAATATAGCAACGGAATGGTGGCATTTCAATGCATGCACTCGCGCAGTAGCCAAGGAGAAATATTTGATTTTGGAAAAAGAGTGAAATTCATTATTGGATTTCGTTCTTTAATGGAAACTAAAAAGGCTATTCTTGTGGAATAGCCTTGATAGGTTTAGTGTTTTTTCTGTTGCTTTAAACTTTTCTTTTCCATTTGATCAGCTTTCATTTTTTCCTTATCAGCTTTTTCTTGAGTTTTATCTGATTTCAGCTGTTCTTTTGCAATTTTAGTCTGAGTTTTATCCCCTGAATTCTTTGCATTCTCAACTTTTTCTTTATCCGCTTTGACTTGTTGCTTGTCCGTTTTCACTTTTTGTTTGTCATAGTCTACTTTTTCTTTTTCCTGTTTTATTTCTTGTTTGACTACTTTTTTTGTTTCTTGAGCAAATAATGCCGTTGTTGCTATGAAGCAAGCTACGGAAAGAATTAATTTTTTCATGGATGTATAATTATTTGTTTTATATCGATTTACTGTTGCAAATATACGTCTTTTAACCTATAACTAATGGGTTTGATTGGTTTTAATAAAGATGATCTGATCATTTAGAAAATTATGAATTTATTTCATGTTATTTTGAACCGAATTCCTAAAAATCCTCTGATTCCTTGATTGGGTGCATACACATAAGTGGGATCGAAAGTCAATGCATAGGGATTGTTCGTGGTGGCAAGAATTTTTCCATTCGTATCGTACTGAACTTGTTTATCGAAAGGATCATTTGCTCTTGCGATAATAAAAGGATTGTGTTTGTTTGGTGTAAAATTCAGCAGATTTTTGATGCCTCCGTAGATTTCCCATTTTTTGAATCTGGTGTATACCAACTGAAGATTTTGAATGCTCCACCATGGGGAATATTTTGATCGGGGATCTAATTGTCCAAGTAGTGGCAAGCGCATTGGACTGTAGCAATTTCCAGTGTAATTGATTTCAAGGTGAATTCTTGGAATGGTGTATGAAAGACTCCATGTACCTGTAAATTTTTCGGTGAGAATTTGCTGTTGTTTCACCCCATTTTTATGTATAGAAACATCCATATATGTGCAACCGGCAATGATCTTCGTGTTTCTGAAAAGAGAAAGTGTGAAATTGGAACTAATTCCTTGGCTTACTGCAAATCCGTGGAGATTATCGTAAATAATCTTATTGGGATCGGTTTCGTAATCACCAATAATACGGTTGGTGAAGTAAGTATAAAAAGCAGTGATATCCATGCCTATACTTGTTTTTTTTAGTTGGATGGATTTTACAAAATTGAGATTGGCATTGTAGGAACGTTCCGGTTTTAATTGATGTGCAATTTCAACGGTTCTAGCTCCTGTCAGTGCTGCATGATCTTCTGTGAAAACATTTACAACTCTGAATCCTGTACCGGCATTGAGTCGAATTATGTTTTTGGGAGTGATGTTCCATTTGTAGCCGAATCGGGGAGTGTATATGAATCCATGAATGGAATGATGGTCAACTCTGAATCCCAGAAGTAATTTTTGTTTTTCATTGATTGAAATTTCATCTTGAAGGAAAATTCCGGGTAAGTTAATGTTGCTCGGCGCATTCGTTTTGTTCAAACTATCTCCAGCTTGTGTAGCGACTGTGTTATCATCATAGAAGGTGTGTCTATATGCGATTCCTGAAAGTAGATCATGTCTTTTGATTGTTTTGTCCCAGGTCAATTGTCCAAAAAGAATTTTTTGATTGGCGATATAGGATACTTTTCCATACCGACTGTTTTGGTCGTGATTGATTCCTGAAAAGGAAAACATCAATTTTTCTTTGGTTGGGAGTTGGTAGTTACCTAGTAATTCCACACGATTTGTATAAATGCTCTCACCGTAGATGCTGTCTCCACCGCGAAACTGTCTTGTCCAATTGGTTTCGCCGCCCCATCTGTCTTCGTAGAAAAAACGTCCAGCCAGTGTGAATATTTTCTTGTCTTTTCGTTCGAAGTTCCATTTCTGAAATACGGAAACCCTGTCTTGTAAAGTCACATCTGTAAAGTGATCGTGGTTTTTGTCGACAATTTTTTGGAAATTGAAATAGCTGATTCCTGTAAGAACAGTCGCTTTTTTTCCAACTTTCGATGTAAGACCGACATCTATGTTAGTTTCTTGGTAACTTGTAGAAAAAATATCGAATGACAGTCTTGGTGCATTTTGTGGTTTCTTGGTGATAATATTAATGATACCCCCAATGGCTTCACTTCCAAACAAAGATGAGGCAGGACCTTTGACAATTTCGATCCGTTCTACCAATGAGTTTGGAATTCCCGATAACCCATAAACGGTTGATAAGCTACTCACAATAGGCATGCCATCGATCAGCACCATTGTGTAAGGACCTTCCAAACCGTTGATGTGGATGTCACCCGTATTACAAATGTTGCAGTTCAATTGTGGTCGTACTCCATTGATATTTTGCAGTGCATCGAAAATACTGGGTGTAGGATTTTTCTTGAAAAAGGATGGAGCATAAATTTCCACGGGAACTGTACATTGTAGTTTGTTAACTTCTTTGAGTGTACCTGTAACAACCACCTCGTCTACGATTTTTGTCAGTTTCGAAAGTTGTATTTCAACAGGTGTATTCTTTTTCTTGTCGATTTTTAAAGTGATGGATTCATAATCCGGATGTGTGAAAATCAATGTCACATTTTCAGAGTTGTTTTGTTGGAATACAAATTGTCCAACACTATCTGTATAGGTCGAAATATTAGTTTCCTGAATTGAAATGCGAACCATTTCAACGGGATTATTTTCGTAGTAAACTGTACCTGATTGCGAGTAAGCACATATAGGTGCAAAAAATAGTATGATTATTAAAAAAGATTTACTATACATTTGAAAATATATTTTTACAAATGTATTGTTTATTTTTTAGTCTAGGCTAAAAATAAATTTAGAAAAAATTTAATCTAAAGTATTCAACAGCAAATAAATTATCGTCGAATTATTTTAGCGGTATTTTTCTTCCCGTATTCAGATTGGATTTGAAGCAGATATAAACCCTGCGCTTTTTGATTTAGGTCGACAGTGGTTTCAACTTCAAATTCTTTTTCAATTATTATTTTTCCTGCTGAATCATTGACCTTCAATGTATGTTTTCCAGGCGTCCGAACAACAATTAATAAAGGTCCATCAGTTGGATTAGGGGAAATTTCAACATCGGGAATGGTAGTTCCAGAAGCAGGTGTGGCTGTGAAATTCGGATCATGAATAATGGTGTCGGATTTATTGACAATCCAGTCGTAAGGGTCAATTGCCTGAACTCCGGTAATTCTTCCCAAATGTTGTAAGTAGTATTGATTGACAAGCTCGCTGACTTGAAAACGAATCGTTGTGTCAGGCAAATTCTCTCTTGTAAAACTGATTTCCAAAGGATTGGTGAATTTCTGAGTTTCCCAATAAGAAGAAGGATATTGGGTGATTTCCAATGAAAGATCGTGACCGACTGTATTCCAGCGCAGATTGTAGGTCGGATAACCACCACCGTAATACCATTCTTCAAACACATGAGAGAGATCCACTCCAGAAGCATTTTCTAGTGAAGCCTCAACATCCAATCCCGTCGCTACACTGTCGGCAAAGTTGATTTGATAATCTTTTAAGCCCTGAAAAAACAGTGAATCATTATTGATGATAAAACGCATCGTATTGATGATTGAAGCACCTTTCGCGTAAGTCAAGCGGTAATCGAAAATTCGGAATGTATTTAAAGTATCTGTGCCATAAACATAGGTGGAGCCATCTAGATATTGCATGACAGAATTATGGTAGGCAGTCATTTGCTGCGCTCTGGCTGTTGGAACCATGTGCTCAAGGTACAAATATTGGGAATAAGTTGCGAAGCCTTCGTTGACCCATATATCGGCCCAAGATGCGCATGTAACGTGATCTCCGAACCATTGATGTCCCAATTCGTGGGCGTTCAGATTTGCATCGAAACTCGATTGTGTTGTCATCGTTTGATGCTCCATTCCACCACCGATTTGAGAAACACAGTGCCCATATTTTTGGTCGTAAAAAGGATAGAGACCGTATAATTTTGAATAGAGTTCGATAATCTTTCCTGTTTCATTGATTTGAAATTCCCAATCGGTTAAGAATTGTGGATTTTGGTAAATGTAATCTTGGATCATCACTGGATTCGGTGCACCATTCGGATGGGAATAAGTAATGTATTCATCGTATTTACCGACTGCTACAGAAATTAAGTAATAATCTATCGGGTGATTGTTTTTCCACTCATAGCGGGTCGTTCCATTTCCAAGATCAACCGTTGCAACCAATAAACCATTTGATCCCGCTTTACAGTTGGAAGGAACCGTCATTTTTACGGAACTGCTGTCAGCCTTATCTCCCAGATATTGTTTGCAGGGCCACCATTCATAAGCGGAAAAGGGTTGAGATAGGGAAGAAGTAGTAGTGACATTATAGGTATTGTCTGTGTGAGAAGCCAAGCCGGAACCGCCCATTGGATTTTGTCCGGTTGTTGGAGGTGTACCGTTGTAATCGACAGCAATAATGAAAGCTTGACCTGGTGAGGCATTTACCGGAACTTTAATGGCAGTTGCGTTTCTTGAATAAGTTACTGGTGTTCCATTGACACGAATTTCAGTAATTGTCATTGTATTGTATAATTCAAAAAGGGCTGAATCAAGGTTAACCTTAGCCGTAGCATGAATTTCACCTGTGCCCGCAATATCGGTATTCGCATCCGTGATGGAAACATCTAAAGCGTAATAGTGAACATCGTATTTTTTTGTTTCATCAATTTGAGCGACCGTTAAGGTATTGCTCTTTTCATGCGCTTGACCCGATTTCCATTTGGAACATTCATTTTGTCCTAAAACGGGACTAATGAAAGTCAATAACAAAAAATACAAATACAATCTTGTCATATGAATGGCATTGAGATGTTCAAATATATACTTATTTTATCGTAAAATAGTGTAGTTTTGCTTCCTAACTTTGATAAGTTATTGACATCCTAGAAACGCAAAATAGTTAATTATATTGCTTTTTATGTAGAAAATTATCAGGTTTAATAATGGGTTGTAATACATTTAAATTCAAATTGATAAATTGAGTGTAGTGAAGGATAAATTGAAAGGAATTGAAACAATTTTTTTGTTCGGCATCTTATTTTGCACGGTTCTTTTGCTGCTTCAACAGTTTTTCTATCCTGGATTATTGACACGAAAACATTTTTTGAACTGGGATGCCGAGCATTATTTCTACATTGAAAGCAAAGGATACGAAGGATTTAGGGTAGCATTTTTTCCGTTTTTTCCGTTGTTGTGGCGAGTTCTTTCTGTTGGAATTTATGGAATCGTATTTGTGAATGCCATTTTGTACTTGGGATCCTTTTATTTTTTGATGAAATCAATGGCGTTAAAACGTTTGGAAACAATTCTTTATTTGAGTATTCCAAGTTCCATTTTTTTCTTTTTACCCTATTCAGAAGCTCTATTTTTTGCTTCAGCTACATTGTTGCTTCTAGCTGTAAAATCCAAGCGAAATCTATTGGTTTTATCGGCTTTACTGCTTTGTACACTTGCTCGACCTTCATTTACTGTTTTGTTACCAGCATTAATCATCATGGAATGGCTGAGTGAAGCAACGATTCGTAAAAAAGCTTCACAAATCGGATTGTATATACTTGCTTCAGGATTGGGAATTGTTTTAGTGGGAGTATCACAATATTATGATACCGGACAGTGGTTTCAATTTTTCTCCGTTCAAGCAGACTGGGGAAATCACCTGCAAGTTCCGAGTTTTCCTTTGCGATCCTGGGGAGGAAATATGATCACTCGGCTCGATGGTGTGGCATTGCTTTTTGGAATGGGGGCAGGGATTACATTATTACTTTTTTTAGTGAAAAAAGAAATTCGTCACAAGAAGAAACTTTCGCCTGAAGTACTTCTTTCTTTGGCGTATTTGGGAGGGATTACCCTTTCTGTTCTATTGTTCCGTGGTGGAAGTTTGTTCAGTTTGAATCGTTTTGTCTTTGCATCTCCCTTTATTCTAGTGGCGATGAATTATTATTTAAAACAATCCTTTCAATTTTCGATTAAGCAGTTGGGAATTATCTTGTTTGCATTGGTTCTGTATTGGTTGAGTTTTGGATCGTATGTACACATTCAAGCTTTTCTTAAATTTTTTGCAGTATCCGTTTATGTACTTTTGTTTTTTGGAATGAAATCAAATCATGAATTTCTTTCGAAACTTTCAATTATTGCTTTTATCATCCTGAATTTCATCTTTTTGATCACTTTCTATGTCCATTTCCTGAGTACCGAAGGAGATGTGGGATTTGTGGGGTAAAGATAATTTTTCGAAGAATTCTACTAGATAAAAATACATTAATCATTGTTAATAACCTGCTGCTAATATTTCTGAGAAGGAATAGAAAGATATTGTAAGTGAGTATCATAGATTCTTTATCGAGTTGATAAATGGAAAGAAGTTGAGATCCATATTGTGTACTGATTAAGGTCAGTAGTAAGCTTCATATTAATCATACTTTTCCATAAGTCACAAAATTAAATTTGTTATAGACTAATAGAATAAATGTTTAACAAATAAAAATAAGGTCATGAAAATTTTAAAGATTGTATTATCGGTTATAGGAGTATTACT